>NZ_JBSHCT010000001.1:0-168107 GCF_053615935.1 Nocardiopsis sp. NPDC055879 | reverse complement strand
CCGCCGCGCGGGCCGTGTCCCCCCCCCCCCCCCAGACGGGCCGCCCCCGCCGGGTGTTTCGTCGGCGGGGTCGCGGGTGGGGGGGTGGTGCCCCGGTGGGGGCCCCCCCACGGCCCATCGTCATTCTCGCGGTCGGTGCGGCGATCGGTGCGGTCGGATCGGTTTCGGACAGCGAAGACCCGGCCGGGCTCGGGGCCCGACCGGGTCGGCGTTCGCTCTTCCCGTCACCCAAGGGTGAGGGCTCAGGCGTGGACTCGCACCGCGCCCGCGTAGTTGTTGGTCCGGACCGGCGTGACGTGCACGTTCAGGCCGGTGCGCGGAGCCTCCAACATCTGTCCGTCGCCCAGGTAGATGGCCACGTGCGAGATGTAGTCGGGAGCGGTCGGGTCCGAACGCCAGAACAGCAGGTCTCCGCGTTCGAGGTCGTCCCACTCCACCTTGCTGCCGGCGTTCCACTGGTCGTGGGTGACCCGGGGGATCGACACCCCCGCCTCCTGGAAGGCCCACTGGAGCAGACCGGAGCAGTCGAAGCCGACGTCGGGGGTGGTGCCGCCCCAGACGTAGGGAACACCCAACTGCGTCTCGGCGTTGGCGATGACCTGTTCGACGACCGTGGTCGGCACGGCCTCGCCATCGTCGAGGGGTTCGGGGACGTCGGCGATCAGCTGGAGCTGGGCGTCCTCGCCGAGGGCCTCCTCCAGGGCCTCGTGCAACTCCCACAGGTCGGCGTCGGCCGCCGAGATCACCAGGGCGTTGCCCTCGGGCATGCCGAGTTCTCGGGCCTGGTCGCGGGAGACGAGGGCGTCGATCCCGGCGATGCCGGAGGTGGCGTGCGTCCACACCTCCATGGGGACCTCGCCGTTGCCGCCGGCGACGGTGACCTCGCCACCGACCTCTAGTTCGCGTTCCTTGCCCACGTCGTTGGACAGGGCGATGTGGCCCTCCGCGACGCCCTGCCAGATCTCGTCGGACTCGGCGGAGGGTTCGGGGGCGTGGTTGCGGAAGGTGGAGGGCTGCACGCCCATCACCGACGTGGCCTCGCCGTCGACCTCCACGCGCGCGGCGTCGACGGTCAGGACGTGGTCGACGCCGTCGATGCCGCGGATCTCGTCGACGACCTCGGAGGGCAGCGTCCGGGGGGCGACGGCGATGTACTCGACCGAGCGCGCTTCACGGAAGGGCGCGACGTAGGTGTCGCGGCGGAGTTCGTCGACGTCCGCGATGTCGGGGGAGGCCGCCGCCGTGGTGTCATCGCCGCGCGAACCGTCCTGTTGGGCCTGGGACCGGGGTCGGGCCCCGCTGGGTTCCGCGTCGGTGGGGGGTGCCACGTCGTGGGCCGACTGGTCGGCGAGGGAGGGGCGTTCCTCGACCACGGGTTCGGCCATCGCGGGGGTCGCCCCGAAGGCGGTGAAGGCGACCGCGAAAGCGGCCGTTGTTCCCGCACATGTTCTGAGCCGTTTCCGCACGGGGGGTCATCACCCTTTCTGTGACCGCGGCGGGCGGGGGTGACCGCTGCGGCGCACGGCCTTTGGTTGCGTGTACCGATCCAAGAATGGGCGCCCAGGGGTTTGTTTGCAAGAAGTCCACGCCGTCCGATATCGGACGGCTACCTTTCCGCCGAATGACCGTTTCCTGAACGAGTGCCGCCTTCGCTCCTGGTCAGGGATGGTCGTACCGATCCGTCACGGACAGGTCGAACGGGAAACGGACCGGGGAATCACCGAAGAGGATTTCCCGGGTGCGGGTCTCGGCTCTGCGGACGGCTCGGACGGTCTCTTCGGCCAGGTCATCGGGCACGTGCAAGACCACTTCGTCGTGCACGAAGAAGACGATCCCGCCGCCCTCCGGCATGTTCGGAAGATGGTCTCGTAGTTCCTGGCGCAGGGCCGCCAACAGGACCAACGCCCATTCGGCGGCGGTGGCCTGCACGACGAAGTTGCGGGTGAAGCGGCCGTGGGCGCGTCTTCGACCATCGCCGTCCGGCGCGGCGACCGTGGCCGCCCAGCCGCGCGGTGGCGGGGAGGTGCGCCCCAGCCAGGAACGGACGATGCCTCCGCCCTCCCCGGTGCGCGCCGCGGCGTCGACGTGGTCCAGGGCCCGGGGATAGAGGCGGCGCATCGTGGCGAGCAGGGGCGCGGCGTCTCCGGACGTCTGCCCGTACATGGCGGCGAGCAGGCCGATCTTGGCGCGTTCTCGGTCCCCGCCCACCTGGTCGGCCAGGCTCGCGTACAGGTCCTCCTCGGCCGCGGCCGCCGCGAGGGCGTCGTCGTGGGAGAGCGCGGCCAGGACACGTGGTTCGAGTTGGCCCGCGTCGGCGCGCACCAGCACCCAGCCGGGATCGGAACGCACCGCGCCACGGACCGCCTTGGGGATCTGCAGTGCGCCGCCGCCCCTGGTGGCCCACCGACCGGAGACGACCCCGCCGATCACGTAGTCGGGTTGGAAACGACCCAGCCGCGGGCCCTCTCCCCCCGTCTTGAGTTCCCTGACCCAGGTCTCCAGCCAGGTCCACCCGTTGGCCGAATACAGCCGGGCGAGTTCCTTGTACCGCAGCAGCAGGGGGACCACGGGGTGGTCGACGCGTTCCAGCACCCAGGAACGGGTGGACTCGACCGGATGTCCGATCCACGCCATGGCCCGCATGACCTGGGCCGGGGAATCGGGGTTGACGTCGTGTCCGACCACCTCGCCGATCCGTTCGGCCAGGTCGGCCAGGACGCGCGGGCGCCCTCCGCCGGTCGGCCGGGGGCCGAGGAGCTCGGTGAGGATTCGGTCGTGTTCGTCGGGGCGCCAGGGCAGTCCGTCGTGGCTCATCTCCACCGCGGCCAGGGCCCCGGCCGACTCCACCGCCACCAGCAGGGAGAAGCGATCGGGGGCGAGCAGCTCACCGATGCGTTCGCCCTGGTCACGGTGGACCTCCACGAGGGCGTCGAGCCGGTCGGTGCCCGGTGGCAGGGTGGACCGGTCCGCCTCGAACAGGGCGGGTTGGGCGGCGGCGCCCTCCCCCAGTGGCCGGACGGGGTCGTCGGGCACCGGAAGGTCGCGCAGTCGCGCCCAGGCGGCCCCGAGCGAGTGGGGTTCGTAGTGGCGGGCGGCGTGGCCCAGCAGCAGCGCCTCGGTGTGTTCGACGTCGTGGCAGCGGCGCACCCGCACCCCGGCCCGGACCAGTTCGGGGTAGACGTCCTCGGTGCGGGCCCAGACCCAGCGCGGGGGTTCGGTGGAACCCGTCTCGATCTCCCGGATCTCGGCGACGAGGTCGGCCACGCGTCGGGCGGGCCCGACCGGTGAGGAGCCGTCGAGCTCCCTCAACCGGCCGCCGCCCTCCCCGTCTGCGACCACCGCGATCCGCATACCCACATCCTTCCCCGCAGGTATGACAATCGGACGAATCCACGCGTGTTCGTTCGTGGCCGTTTCCGGAGAGGGCGGGGCCCGGTGCGGTTTTGCGCTAACGGCCGGGGCGGACGACGTTGGCCAGGGGCTCCCCCGCGGCCCATCGGGCCAGTTGGGAGTCCATGAACGCGCGTGCCCGCGGATAGAACGCGGTCGAGCCACCGGCCACGTGCGGGGTGAAGTACACGCCGGGCGCCTCCCAGAGCGGGTGGTCGACGGGCAGCGGTTCGGGGTCGGTCACGTCCAGGGCGGCGCGCACCCGGCCGTTCTGGGCGAGCAGGGCGTCGGTGTCGAGTACCGCGCCGCGGCCCACGTTGACCACGAGCGCGTCGTCACGCAGCAGGGCGAACTCACGGGTGCCGAACAGGCCCCGGGTGGCCTCGCTGAGCGGGGTGACCAGCACGACGATGTCGACTCCCGGCAGGAGCGCGGGCAGTTCCTCGACGCAGTGGACGTCCTCCTCCGGGCGAGGGCGGCTCGCCACCCGCACCACCTCGGTCTCGAACGGCAGCAGCCGCCGTTCGATGGCCTTACCGATGCTGCCGTAGCCGACGATCATCACCCGGGAGTCCGCCAGTGACCGCTGGGGCGCGGGAGCCCACCGGTGTTCGCGCTGGTCGATGGCCCAACGAGGTAGTTCGCGTTGGGCGGCGAGGATGAGCGCGAGCGCGTGTTCGGCGGTGGCGGCGTCGTGCAGCCCCCGCCCGTTGCACAGGGTGACGTGGTCGGGAATCAGTCCCAGTACCTGGTCGTAGCCGGCGGAGACCAGTTGCAGGACGCGCAGCCGCGGCATCCGATCGATGATCTCCAGCCGTTCGTCCACTCCCTGGGTGGAGGGGGCGTAGGGCACCTGGTAGAAGGTGACCTCCTTCGTTTCCGCCGGTGCCGGTCCTCCCGCGTAGAGATCGACGTGGAGCCCGTCGGGCGCGTTGTCCCGGTTCTGCTCCCACTGCACCAGTGCTCGGCCGCCCATGTCGTGCGTCCTCCCTGCCGTGGCCGTCCGTGTCAGGCGCCACCCTAGCGCCGCGTCGGCCGAGGCTCACCGGGGACGTCCGAGCTCGTAACAGGCGATGGCGGCGGCCGCGGTGACGTTGAGGGAGTCGACGTCGCGGTCGGTCATCGGGATGTGCACGCGTGAGGTGGCCCGCTCCAACCAGCGCGAGGACAACCCGTCGCCCTCGGTCCCCAACAACAACCCCACCTTGGCGTCGGGCGCGAGGCGGTCCATCGCCTCCCCCATCGGCACGGACCCCTCCCCCGGGGTGAGCGCCATGAGGTCGAACCCTGACTCGCGCAGGGTGTCCAACCCGCCGTACCAGTCGTCCATGCGGGTGTGGGGCAGGGTGAAGACCGCGCCCATGGAGACCTTCACCGAACGTCGGTACAGCGGGTCCGCGCAGCGGGGCGCGAGGACGACCGCGTCCACCCCCAGCCCGGCGGCGCTGCGGAAGATCGCGCCGACGTTGAAGTGGTGTCTGGCTACGATCGACGGCAGGGAAACCACCTCTGACCAGGCACAACGGCATAAGTACTTATCGAATGAGCAGATGGATAGATCATGTTGATAGGGGTGGCTTCGGCTTTGGGTCGTGGCGCGTAAGGCCATCACAGCGCCGAGTCGTTACGCGACAATGGCAGTTCCGGCGACTGTCCAGGCTGCGTGCTGGCGCGGCATACCGACGACCCCGGGATGTACTTTGGGACGGCGGACAAGCCGCGGGAGGTACTGGTTCCGCCGACCTGTGCCACACGGTACGATCACGAGCATCTGAGGACGAGGGGCATTGATGATTAGCAGCCCGTTCAACACGAGCGCGTCCAACTTCGGCAATGCGGCGAGGCAGGCGGCCGGCGTCCCGTCGGCCACTCCCGTGGAGATGCGGCTGGGAGCCGACGGGCCGGGCGAGACCGGCGCGTACATCGAGGTCAGCACCACTCGTGGATTCGCCAAGCGGATCCCGATCGACGAGGCACGCTTGTCCGAGTGCCGGCAAGAGCAGGACGGCCCGGACGGGATCACGCTGTGCCAGCAGCTCGTCGACGACCTGGCCGCGCGGATCAGGACAGCTGTGAAGGAAGCAGTGCACGGTTGAACGGCCCGGCCGAGATGCTCGAACATGCCGCACCCTTGCGTGCCTGGCTGAATGCGCAGATTGTGGCGCGTGAGCGGCTGTGCCGCCAGCACCCTTCGTGCTGACCTCAGTCCCCAGGCTCCCCACCCCCAGTGGCAAGTCCCCGGAACCGCTCGAAGAACCTGGAGAGCGCTTCGATGACCCGCTTCTTCTTGTCGCCATGGTTAAAATCGCGGTTGAACCGCGACACGGGCGGCAGGATGCGGGTGATCTCGGTGCCCGCTGTGCGCAGCTGGCCGTCCCGGAACGCCTCATCCACGAACGACCGCGTCTGCTCCAGCTTGAGCTTGTGCATTTCGATGAGCTCTTGAAGCTCGGCCTCTCGCTTCGCGGCGATGTACGCCTGCCACTGCTCATCGACCCCGCCCAGCTGCGACACCGACTCGACGAAGTCCTCGACGAGGTCCCGCTTGCTGCGCAGGCTCGGACTCGCGTCGACGGCGCGGGTGATCTCGGCGCGGATCTCCTTGTCTTCACCGTCGCCCTTCTCGGCGCGGAGCTTCTCAACGAGCATGAGGATGTAGTCGACGTTGATCTCAACCTGCTTGACGAGTTCGATCTCGAACACGACGTCGTCGTTGATGACCTCCTTGTCGCCGTCTCGATCGCGCGTGTACTCGTCGCGGAGCCGCAGGTAGATGCTGGTGTAGTCCTGCCGCTGCCGCTCGGTGAGCGGATCGTTGCCGTCGAAGTCATCGAACGACGTGAGGATGTTCCGCAGCCGCAGGATCGCGCCGAAGAGTTGGATGAAGTCCTTCTCAGCCTGCTCCCCCACGATCTGCTGCCCGATGGGGAATCGCGCGAGCAGTTCGGTGACCTTGTCGACGTACTCGCCGTAGTAGTCGCTGTACGGTTTCAGCAGCACGACGCCGCGGGCATCCTTGTTGCCGAACAGCTCCAGCGCAGCGTTCGTCTCTTCCTCGAGGTCGCGGAAGGCGACGATGTTGCCGTAGGTCTTCACCGAGTTGAGGATGCGGTTCGTGCGCGAGTACGCCTGGAGCAGGCCGTGAGCACGCAGGTTCTTGTCGACGAACAGCGTGTTCAGTGTCGTCGCGTCGAAGCCGGTGAGGAACATGTTCACCACGATGACCAGGTCGATCTCGCGGTTCTTCATCCGCTGAGAGAGGTCCTTGTAGTAGTTCTGGAACCGGTCGGCGCTCGTGTCGTAGCTGGTCCCGAACATGTCGTTGTAGTCCTGGATCGCGTCTTCCAGGAACGAGCGCGTGTCAACGTCGAGCGCATCGGTGTCGAACGCTTCATCATCGAGGATGCCGTCGGCTTCGGCCTCGTTCGCGCCGTAGCTGAAGATCAGGCCGATCTTCAACCGCTTGTCCGGTGGCAGTTGCTCCATCTGCAGCTGAAACTGCTTATAGTAGCGGCGTGCGGCATCGATCGACGCAGTCGCGAATAGCGCGTTGAACCCGCGAACTCGCTTCCGCTCCTTTAGTGCCTCCGCCTGCCGGCGGCCTCGAACCGAGTCGGCGACGTTCGTCACGACGCCGTGTTCGTAACTCGATGAGCGCTTCGTCTTCTGGTCGAAGTGCTCCAGGGTGTACGTCACGACGTCCCGGATCCGACGCACGTCCAGGAGAGCCCGCTCACGGTCGATCGCGGACACCTGTGAGTCGTCGGGGTTTCCGACCTTGATGGTGTTGATGTAGTCGATCCGGAACGGCAGCACGTTCTTGTCGGTGATGGCGTCGACGATCGTGTACGTGTGCAGCTTGTCGCCGAACGCCTGCTCGGTCGTACGCAGCTGAGGGTTCCCGCCACTGCCAGCATTCGCGGCGAAGATCGGCGTACCGGTGAACCCGAACAGGTTGTATCGTTTGAACGCACGCGTGATGTCTGTGTGCATGTCGCCGAACTGCGACCGGTGGCACTCATCGAAGATGATCACCGCGTGGCCCGAGAAGACTTCGTGGCCCTTGTTCGCCTTGATGAACGTGGACAGCTTCTGGATCGTCGTGATGATGATCCGCGCACCGGGGTCTTCGAGCTGCTTCTTCAATACTGCCGTGGACGTGTTCGAGTTCGCCGCGCCCTTCTCGAACCGGTCGTACTCGCGCATCGTCTGGTAGTCGAGGTCCTTGCGGTCCACGACGAACAGCACCTTGTCCACACTCGGCATCTTGGATGCGAGCTGCGCCGCCTTGAACGAGGTGAGCGTCTTGCCGGATCCGGTCGTGTGCCAGACGTACCCTCCGGCGTCGAGTGTGCCGAGCGTCTTGTAGTTCGTCGAGATCTGGATTTTCTGCCGGATCCGCTCGGTCGCGACGATCTGGTACGGCCGCATCACGAGCAGGTCGCGATCGGCGGTGAGCACGCAGTACTTCGTCAAGATGTTCAACAGCGCGTGCTTCGCGAAGAACGTTTTCACAAACGCCGTCAGCTCGGTGATCGGCTTGTTGTTCGCGTCGGCCCACCAGCTGGTGAACTCGAACGAGTTGCTCGTCTTCCTGCCCTTGCCAGCTCCACCAGACTTCTTCTGCTCGGCCAGGTGCTTGTTGCGAGTGCTGTTGGAGTAGTACTTCGTGAGCGTGCCGTTGCTGATCACGAACAATTGTACGTACTCGAACAAGCCCGAGCCCACCCAGAAGCTGTCTCGCTGGTAGCGGTTGATCTGGTTGAAGGCCTCCCGGATGTCCACACCGCGACGCTTCAGTTCGATGTGCACCATCGGCAGACCGTTGACGAGCACGGTCACGTCGTAACGGTTGGCGTACTTCGCACCACCATCGCCGGCGTCACCTGTGCCGCGCGCGATCTCGTACTGGTTGATGACCTGCAGCTGATTTTTGTGGATGTTCGTCTTGTCAATCAGCGTGATGTTCTTCGTCGTACCGTCGTCGCGCCTGAGGATCTGGACGTGGTCTTCCTGGACACGCACCGTCTTTTCGGCGATGCCGTCGTTGGCACCCGCGATCTTCGTCGTGAAGAACTGCTCCCACTCAGCATCTGAGAAGGAGATATTGTTGACCTTCTCGACCTGCATGCGCAGGTTCGCGACCAGATCTGCCTCCGATGTGATCGGCAGGTAGTCGTATGCCTGCCCCTGTAGGAGTCGGATCATCTCTTTCTCGAGCGCAGACTCCGACTGATACGCATCAGCCTGCGACGGATCGTGAACGTATTCAGCGACGACCGTGCTCTCCGACGAGATCGCAATCGGATCGAAGGTGCGTGCCGGTGAATCGCTCATGCCGCATCCGCCCATCTGAACGTCTTCAGAAACTCCTGGAACTCGCTCTTAAAGGCGTCCTTGTACTCTTCGGCTACCGCGGACGTGTCGATATCAGCGAATCGGTCATGACTGTATAGGTTGAGGACCTTGGTCATCAGGGAGGCATCTGGCCCGACCAGCAGTTCGCCCCAGCCTCCTGTATGGCCGAGGAAGTTCGCCGTCTTCTCGAGCAGCGCTCGGAACTGATTGAAGTGAACTCGCTCGATCGCATTCTCAGAGATCGCCTTTTGTATATCCTTGACGATCCCAAGATGGTAACTGAAAGGTGCGTCCTTCGACTGCTTAGCAAGCGTCCATCCCTCTGCTGTGCTTTGTGCAAGGACGTACGCTCGGTCACTCCTCCGACGGAGCGAGTTGAACAGGACATTAAAGAAGAGAGCGTGGTGAGTGGCGATAACAAACTTCAAGTCCAACTCTGATGCTCGCTTAACAAGCTCCGCCAACGCAAGAGCCACTGATACGATTCGCACATCATCCATGGATGACACCGGGTCATCAATGACAGCAAGCGTCAGCTGGTCGTAGTTGGGCGTAGAACGCAGCTCGGGGTTATCACGAAGCGTCTCAACCGCCTCGCTCAATACAGAGTAATAGACACTCCAAACAAATATGCTCTCTTCGGCTCTAGATATCTTGATGCCGTCTGTCGAACTGTCGTCGCCCTTGTGTATGCCAAAGCCAACCTCGCCGCTTTCGAAGTCGAGCCTTGGTTCAATTCTGCCGCTCGTGAAAGCTTGGAAGTTGTCGATGATCGTACTGTCAAGGCCTTGGGTAACGATCGTTCCTAATAGCTCTGACGCGGGGTTTACCTTGAGCACAACTCGCTCGTTGTCCCAGGTGAACACGTCTTCTACAAAAGAGTTGTAGAGAACCACGCCATCTGGATCGCGCTCCTTTAAGTACTGTGCCAGCCGAGTCTTACCGATCGTGTTCGGGGCGTATATCAGGGCGGTACGCGACCCGGCAAGGTCGTTTAGTATCTCGTCGGCCAAGCTCGCGACCGTTTCATGAACGTTCGTCATCTAGACAGTCTCCTTGAACGTCAGCAGGCGGTCGCGGTAATACTCGTACTGCTTGCGACGGGCGGTGAGCTCGGCGGGGAGCCCACTAGTCAAATCGTGAACGATTCCATCGAAACTTGCGAGTCCCGTCGCAACACGACGCTGAGTTTCAAGCGACGGAAGCTGAACCCGCAGACGTTTGAAGCCGTCGACATCGATGTTCTTCTGGGCGGACTGCGTGGAGGTCGCAAAGATGATCGGCTGCATACTCAAAAGAAGCTGACCTACAAAATTCTTGTCCACAGACGTGTCGGCTACGTCGAATGTGAATCCTGAGTCAAGCATCCAAAACTGGCCTCTGACCCGCCGGACACAGTTGGCCGACATAGCGAAGCGTGAGATTACCCATTCATTCTCACGGTTGAATGCATCGGTTCGAAAACTCTCTCCTCCGCCGCCATACACCGGGTACAGAGATCCTGCGTCGTTCTTCTTCGTGATCCGCGTCCCGAAGTTGAGTCGAATAATGTCACCCAGTGCGACCTCGCGTGCACCTTCATGATCCGAAGATTTGAGAAGTACATGACGATAGTGGTCGTACTGGGCGCGTCGGGCTTCCAGCTCCGCTTCCAGCTCCGCTTCCAGCTCCGCTTCCAGCTGAGAGAACTTATCCAGTACTCGCACGATCTCGCGCTGCACCTCGAGAGGCGGCACGGGGATCCGGATCTTCTCCAACGAAGCACCAGACACGCGGCGCACCTTCGTCCCAGAGATGAAGCGCCGTTTCTGATCTTGAAATGACGATGACTGGAAGAAATACGCCATGTACTTCGGATCAAGCTCGTGGCGATAGATGTAGGCGTCGCCACTGAGGACGGCATCAGAGTCCCCGAGCCATGCCGTCGCCTTCGCGACCGCATCGTCATCCTCGCTCGTTGTAGCGATCAGCAGGTCGCCAGGCTGCGCATGACGAAGCTTCGCTGCGATCACTGGATCGGTGAAAGACTTCGTCTCAGTCGCGTAGACACCGTAGAAGGTGTGGATCTGCCCATAGTGAACAGCGGGGACACCTTCTTCACGAAGGTCGGCCTTCTGAAGGCCACTCCCACGAATAAACTTCCCGGCCCCACCGAGAGTCTTGTGCTCCACCCCGTCCGGGCACAACTCCTGAATTAGGTCATCGATGCGGCTCATGCGAAGAAGTCCTCGTCGATCTCGACGACCTTGTAGGTCTCTTTCACTTGCACGCCGACGCCGTACCGGATCATGAGGCTGGTGAGGCGCTTGCCGTCGATCAGGATGATGCGGGTCGGCACATTCTCGGCGTAGGTACGTGCGCCGTCCGAGAAGCGGCTGGTCGTGATGAAGACGCCGCTGTCGGCTTTGCCGCTGAGTGCTCCAACGAACGCCTGGAGGTCGGGGCGTCCGACAGTGTTGCCGTCTTGGTAACGCTTGGCCTGGATGTAGACGCGGTTGAGGCCGAGGATGTCCTGGTCGATGACACCGTCTATGCCTCCGTCGTTGGTGAGCTGGGTGACGCTGCCGGCCCCGGTGGTGCCGCCGTAGCCCATTGACAGCAGGAGATCGACAACCGCCTGCTCGAAGAAGCCTGGTTCTTTGTCCTGCAGCCGAGTGAGCAGCTCGACCGCGATCTCGTCGTGGATTCGCTCGACGCCGCTCTGCACCTGCTCGGTAGGAGTCATCGACGACTCTTCGGTCGGAGCGGTCGTTGCAGACTCGCTCGTCTTGCGGGTCGTGGTCGCCACGTACTCGCGGATCGGCGAGCTGGGATCTGCACCGAGCGCCTTGATGTCACGTTCCTTGGCACCATTCGGAAACAGCTCGATGAGCTGCTTGCCGGCATCAGTGATCTGGTAGTGACCACGCTTCGGACGCCTGAGCGCGCCGACGTTCGTCAAGAACGAGACACCCCAGCCGATGCGGTTCTCATACTTGAGCGCGCTCCCGGACGGAAGCATCTCCTTCCTCTGCTCATCGGTGAGCTGCGCCTGATCAGCTACGAGAGGCTGAAACTCGCGCCAGTGGCGGATGATGCCATCGCTCATCACCTTGAGCGTCGGGATCATGAAGCCTTCCCAGTTGGGCATGTCCGTCATGACCGCGCGCCCTCCAGATCCGCCACGATCTCGTCGATCGCCGTGCGGAGCTCAGCCTGGCGCGCCACGATGCGCGCGATCTCGGCGTTAAGCTCCGTGATGTCGACTTCCTCGCGAGTGTCCTCGGCCTCGACATACGACGACACCGCAATGTTGTAGTCGTTAGCGGCGATGTCCTCGTTGCTGACGACGGTGGTGAAGTAGTCTTCAGGCTCGCGCGCCGTGAACGCTCCGAGGATCCTCGCCTGATGCTCCTCGAGCAGCTTGTTCTTGTTGCCGACGCGCTTGAACTCGGCTGACGCGTCAATGAACAGCACGTCGCTGGTCTTCTTCGACTTCTTCAGCACGAGGATGCAGGTCGCGATCGTCGTGCCGAAGAACAGGTCCGGCGGAAGCTGGATGACCGCGTCCACGTAGTTGTTGTCGATGAGGTATTGGCGGATCTTCTTCTCCGCCCCGCTGCGGTACAGCACGCCAGGAAACTCGACGATCGCCGCGGTGCCGTCGACGGCCAGCCAGCTGAGCATGTGCATCGTGAACGCGAGGTCGGCCTTCGACTTCGGCGCGAGGACTCCTGCCGGTGCGAACCGTTCATCGTTGATGAGCAGTGGGTTGGCGTCGCCCTCCCACTTGATCGAGTAGGGCGGGTTGGAGACGATCGCCTCGAACGGCTCGTCATCCCAGTGCTGTGGATCGATCAGGGTATCGCCGTGGGCGAGGTTGAAATCGGCGTAGTTAACGTCGTGCAGGAACATGTTGATCCGCGCGAGGTTGTACGTGGTCAGGTTGATCTCCTGACCGTAGAACCCCTGTCGGACGTTGTTCTTGCCGAGCACCTTGTCGAACTTCAGCAGCAGCGACCCGGAGCCCACCGCCGGGTCATAGACCTTGTTGACCTGCTTCTTGCCGACCACCGTGATGCGCGCCAGCAGCTCGGAGACCTCCTGCGGCGTGTAGTACTCCCCACCAGACTTGCCGGCGTTGGCGGCGTACATCTGCATCAGGTACTCGTAGGCGTCACCGAACAGGTCGATCGAGTTGTCCTCCCACCGCCCCAGCGGCAGGTCGCCGATCGCGTCGAGCAGCTTCACCAGCTTCTGATTGCGCTTGGCGACCGTCGAGCCCAACTTGTTGCTGTTGACATCCAGATCATCGAACAGACCCTTGATGTCGTCCTCACTGTCCGTACCCAGCGCCGACGCCTCGATGTTCTTGAAGACCCGCTCGAGCGTCTCGTTGAGATTCTCGTCGCCCGCGGCACGATCGCGCACATTGGCGAACAAGTCGGACGGCAGGATATAGAACCCCTTCTCCGCGACAACCTCGTCGCGAGCGAACTCCGCGTCAGAATCCGCCGCCAGCCGGTAGTCAAACGACACCTCGCCCGCATCGTGCTCGTTCTTGTTGAGGTACGCCGTGAGGTTCTCAGAAATGAACCGGTAGAAGAGCATTCCCAGCACGTAGGACTTGAAGTCCCACCCATCGACGCTGCCGCGCAGGTCATTGGCGATGCGCCAGATCGTCTTGTGCAACTCTGCTCGCTGCGCCTCTTTGGTCGTCGGTGCCATGGGTCGTGCTCCTCCGCGCCACTGCGCAATCACGGTGTTGGGTTGTTTGCTCTTACGATATCGGGTGCCACTGACACTCGGGCTTCCCGCATCATCACCGCGTCGCGTAGAACGCCACGGCGGCGGCTGCCGTCACGTTCAACGAGTCGACTCCGCCCATCATCGGGATCGTGACCCGGCGGTCGAGCAGTGCATCCGTCTCCGCGGTGATGCCGTGGCCTTCGGTGCCGAACACGAGAGCGAGCTTCTCGTGATCTTCGGCCACCAGCTCGTCGAGGGTGATCGCGCCTTCCCCCAACGTCATGCCGGCCAGGATATAGCCAGCCGCCTTGAGCTCCGCAATGCCCTTTGTCCAATCGGGGATCCGTGTCCACGGCACTTGGAAGACCGTGCCCATCGAGACCCGTACCGAGCGCCGGTACAGCGGGTCAGCGCAGGTCGGAGACACCAGCACCGCATCGAGGCCCAAGGCGGCTGCATTACGGAAGGCGCTGCCGACGTTGGTATGGTCAACGAGCCCCTCCAGCACCGCGATCCGACTGCGTCTGCGAGGCTCGGCGGCGGGTTCCGGATGGGCTAGTTTGGGACCACACACGTTGGTGTGGTCGACCAGGTCCTCCAACACCACGATGGCGCGCGCCTGGGCGAGCACCTCGCCCAGCTCCGGCAGGGGCTTGCGGTGGTAGGCGGCCAGGGCGCCGCGGTGCAGGTCGAATCCGACGAGGCGTTCAGCGGTCTCCTCGCTGACGACGTACAGCGGCGCCTCGGTGGTGGCCACGACGTCGTCGAGGGCCCGGGCCCGCCGTTCGGTCAGCAGGAAGCTGCGCGGCGTGTACCCGGCGGTGGCGGCGCGGCGGATCACCTTGTCGCCCTCGGCCATGAACAGGCCGTGCTCGGCCTCCAGGTGACGGCGCAGGTTGACGTCGCGCAGACGGGTGTAGTCGGCCAGGCGCGGGTCGGTGGGGTCACTGACCCTGATGACATCCATGGTCACCGATTATCGCGCCTACTGCTCGGTCTCGAACCGTTCGGTGAGGGGAATCAGGCGCTGCCAGCGGGCCTCCTCGCAGGAGCCGCGGCGGGTCAGGGAGGTGTCGATCTCGCGCCCCTCCCAAACGCCCTCGATACCGGCCTGCTGGGGGCCGTAGACCTTGTCGGTGCACACGGTGCCGTCGCTGATCTCGGCGAACAGCGGGTGGCCCACGGGCTTCTCGGAGCCCTCGGACCCGGAGTCCTCTTCCTCGGCCTCCTCGGCGGGGGGCTCGGTGATGGTGGGGTCCTCGGCCATTCCGGCGGCGACCTCGGCCATCGCGGTGCAGGCCGCCGGGTCCTTGTCCAGGTCCCCGGTGCACTCCAGCGTCTGTACCCAGGCGTGGTGTCGGTCGGTGACCTGCACCCGCAACGTTCCGATCGGGCCGGAGAGCACGGGCTCCTCGGGGTCCGGCTCGATGACGCTGCTCAGCACCTCGGGGCTGGTCGCGTTGGTGGCCTCCACGTCCTGGGGCGGCAGCATCGATGGGCCCACGAACACGGCGTAGGTCACCGCACCGGTGCAGCAGGCACCGGCGAGGATCATGGAGCCGAGGTTGCCTCGGTTCCGTCGGTCACTGTGCGAATGGGACATGCCAAAACCCTCGGGGGTCGAATGGTCGCGGGGGCGTCCACGCGGGCCGGGCCCCGTCTTGGTGGGGCTTGCGCCGATCGGACGTCAAGTATCGGTCAAGCGAATACCGGGGGCCAATGGTAGCGGGGAGTCGGAAGTACATCTTGAGGAGCGCCGTAACGAAGCGGTCAAGGAGCACCTTGACCCGGTACCGATGTGAGCGGCACCACCCCCACCCTTCCACTCTCGCATTACCTGCCAGTAAGGTCCGGGGGAGGAATCGTTCGTTTCGCGGCCTACGGTCGTCCTCGCACATATTAGGACGCAGCCCGCGCGAGAACGGTTCACCCCACGAGCCTTCCGCGGGTGCCGGGAACCGCACCCGGCGACCGCCACACGAGCCGGCCCCGGGCGACCGGGCGCCGGACGACCAGTCCCACCCCCGGAGTGCCCGTGTCCACTGGACGCCATCGACTTCCCTCCCCGGCCGTCACCACCTCGCGCAAGGCGGTGCGGTCGCCGATGGGGATCACCGCGATCGTCGTCGCCCTCATCGCCGTCGCGGCCATCGCCGTCCCCGTCGGCATGAACGTCCTCGGTTGCGGCGACACCCGTTACCTGCGGGTGTCCACGACCCAGAGCGTCGCTCCCGTGCTGCGCGAGGCCGCCACGGAGTTCAACTCCGACGAACCCCGCTACGGCGACGTGTGCGTGTACGCGCAGGTCGACGAGATCGCCCCGCACCGGATCATGGACGCGCTGTCCGGCAACCAGCTGGGCGAATCGAGCATCACCCCGCACGTGTGGATCCCCGAATCCTCGGCCTGGGTGGAACTGGCCCGGGTGTCGGCGGGCGGCGCGCACGGCATCGAGACCGACCCGCCCTCGCTGGCCAGCTCCCCCGTGGTGCTGGCCGCCCCACCGGACACCGAGGGCATGCCCGACCAGGACGAGGCCGACTGGACCATGCTGTTGCCCGGGGAACGCGACCCCGACCGGCCCGTGGTGATGGTCGACCCCAACCGCGGCGCCGACGGCATGACGGTGATGCACGCGATCCGTGAACACCTGGGCACCGGCGACGACGCCGACACCGCCATGACCGACTTCGTCCGCGAGGTCCAGATGGACTCGGCCTTCGGTGAGTTGGACCTGACCACCGTGTTCACCGGTTCGACCGCCTCACAGGACCGGCGGGACCCGGTCATCGCGGTGCCCGAACAGGCGGTGGTCTCCTACAACCTGCGCCGCGCCGACTCCGCGCCCGAGTTGCGGGCGCACTATGTCGAGGACGGCACCGTCGGCCTGGACTACCCCTACGTGACCGTCACCGAGGAATCCGCGCTGCGGTCGGCCGCCGCCGACCTCTACCAGGTGGTCGGCACCGACGCCTACCGCGGTCAACTGCGCGAGCTGGGTTTCCGCGACCCGAACGGTGAGGCGTCCTCGGTGCTGGCCGCCCAGCCCGGCATCGAGGCGGCGGCCCCGCCCACGCACGAGGAGCTGACCGGCGACGCCCTGCTGGCCTCGGTCACCGACTGGAACCGGCTCTCGATGCCCAGCCGCACGTTGGTGCTGGCCGACGCGTCCCAGAACATGTCCGAGGACCTCAACGGCGGCCCCGCGCGGATCGAGGTCGCCAAGCAGGCCGCGCTCCTGGGCCTGTCGCTGTTCCCGGACGAGACCGACATGGGCCTGTGGCTGATGTCCGACCGATACGGCGAGAGCGGTCGTGAGGAGGCCGCGGAGATGCACCCCTTGGGCCAGGCCGACGACGGGGACGTGACGCGCCGCCAGGAGATGAGCGCGGTCGCCGAGGACCTGGAGACACAGGGCGGCGACTCGCGCCTGTACGACAACATCCTGGCCGCCTACGACGAGGTTCAGGACGGCTTCCACGAGGACAAGATCAACAGCGTCATCCTGCTGACCGCCGGTCAGGACGAGGGTTCCAGCGAGATCTCCCACGACGAACTGGTGGCCGCCCTACAGGACCGCTTCGACCCGGAGCGTCCGGTCACGATGTTCATCATCGGCTTCGGCGACCAGGCCGAGGAGCAGGAGCTGGCGCAGATCGCGCGGGCCACGAGTGGTTCGTCGTTCGTCACCGAGGACCCGGCGGAGATCGGCGACTTCTTCCTCAGCTCGATCTCGCGCCGCCTGTGCGTGCCCAACTGCGACAACTGATCGGCCGACCCGGTGGTCGGCGGATCGGGTACCCGGCAAGTCGAACGGCCACACCGACACCGGTGGTCTCGATTGAATATCGGAATCGCGTTTCGGTCGGACCGGTTCCCGAGCGACCTCGGGGAACCGGCCCGATCGGATTCCCCAAGGTGACTGCCGATATGCCCCGGTTTCCCACCACCGGACCACGACCCGTCTCCCCTGTCGGGGAGCCGGCCCCCATTCACTCGGTCTGAGGCTTTGAGTACGGTTCCCACCAGTAACACTCATAAGTTCGCCTCGCCCCGAGCCGAACCGGTAAGTACGAATTGACCCGTACCCCCTATCCCCGTACCCGATCATCCCCCTGTACGAGATCCGTCCGTACACCACCCCGTGAGGAAAGCTGTGGGACGTCACCGCGGAAAATACGCAGAAGAACCCTCCGGCCGAAGCAGACGCCGTCGTGGCCGTGGCGGGGCGTTCGTCGCTCTGGCCGCCGCGATGGTGATCGTCGTCGGTCTCGCCGTCGCGGGCGTGTACATGTTCGGCAAGCAGGGCGGCTGCGGCGGTTCCGACATCGAACTGGACATCGCGGTCAGCCCCGAACTGGGCCCCGCCCTGACCGACGTCGCGAGCGACTTCAACGCCGAGGACCACAACGTCGACGGCAACTGCGTGCGCGCCGAGGTGCGCCAGGTCGACTCGGCCAACGTCGCCTACGGCATCACCGGTTCCGGCGCGACCATGGGCGACACCGACTCCGACGTGTGGATCCCCGACTCCTCGCTGTGGAGCCGTCTGGTGCAGAGCCAGGCCGGCGACGCCGTCATCACCGAGACCGGCACCTCCGTCGCCCGCACCCCGCTGGTCCTGGCCGAGCTCGCCCGGTTCGCGGAGGCCGACGAAGAGCCCACCACCTGGTCCGACGTGGTCCCCACCGCCGCCCCCGGTGAGGACAGCGGTCGCACCGTCCGCGTGGTCGACCCGGTCCGCAGCTCCAGCGGCCTCGGCACCCTGTACCTGTTGCAGGGGGCGCTGGAGGAGTCCAGCTCCGACGCGGACACCTTCAACGCGCACATGACCGCGGCCCTGCAGTCCCTGCACCAGGGCGCCTCCGCCGACGAGGACGCCGCGTTCCTCGCGCTGAGCGGCGGCACGGAAAGCTCCCCGCCCGTCATGGTGATGTCGGAGCAGGCGGTGTGGCGGTACAACGCCGCCCACGGCGACAACCCGGCCCAGCCCGGCTACCTGGACGACGGCACCTACTTCCTCGACTTCCCGTACATCGTGCGCAGCGAGGACAGCGACATCACCCGCGCCGCCGAGGTGTTCCGCACCGCGGTGCGCTCCGACGAGGCCCAGCAGCGGCTGCTCGACGAGGGGTTCCGTGGCGCCGAGGGCCGATCCGACCCCTCGGTGCTGTCCACCGACGCCGGGTTCGCCGAGGGGGAGCCGACCGAGCTGGCCGCCCCGTCGGACGGTTCCATCACCGACCTGACCCGGTCCTGGACCCAGATGAAGATGGACTCGCGGGTCCTGACCATCGTGGACGTCTCCGGTTCGATGCTGGCCGAGGTGCCCGGGACCGGGCTGACCCGTATGCAGGTGACCGCCGCGGCCTCCGGCGAGGGTCTGCAGATGTTCACCGAGACCTCCGAGCTGGGTCTGTGGGAGTTCTCCACCAACGTCAACGACGACCTCCACTACCAGGAGCTCGCCCCCGTCCGGGAACTGCAGGCCACCGACGACAACGGCAACACGCACCGCGACGTGATCGGCTCGTCCCTGCAGAACCTGCAACCGCTCCCGCAGGGCGACACGGCGCTGTACGAGACCTACCTGGCCGCCTACCAGGAGATGTCCACCAACTACCAGCCGGACAGCACCAACGTCATCCTGATGCTCACCGACGGGGACAACGACAACCCCGGCGGCATGGAACTGGAGGAACTGCTGGAGCAGATCAACGAGCTGTCCAGCCCCTCCCGGCCGATCCCGATCATCACGATCGCCTTCGGCCCGGACGTTCAGCACCTGGAGCCGCTGCAGCAGATCGCCGCGGCCACCGGTGGCGCCGCGTACATGACCGAGGACCCGACGGAGATCGGTGAGATCTTCCTGCAGGCGTTCTCGCTGCGGATCGCCGAGGAGGGCGAGGAAGAAGCGGAGTGACCCGGGCGCCTCGGGGCGCGAACGGGGTCCGGGGCCGGGCCGTGGTGCAGACCGCGGACCGGCCCCTTCGTCTTGCCCGGTGGCGGACCCGACGTGAGCCCGATCGTTGCGGTCCGACCACAACCGTTCCGGACCGTCCCTTACCGGGCCTTCCAGTACTCCATAGTGCTTCCGGGGTTCTCCACGGACGTCTGTGTCCCGCGGGTTCGGTGCGCGGAACGGAAGGTGACATGAACCTAACCGGACGCCGAAGGGCTATGGACTTCTCACCCACGGTGGCGTACCACGGATAGACCTGGATCCGGGCCGCCCTAAGCCCTCTCTCCCCGGATCCCCAGGCACGACGAGCAGTACGACCGAATGGGAGTGCCATGGCGAAGGCGTGGATGCCCGGTGCCGAGAGGATCGACGGCGGGCCCGCCCACACGGTGAAGGGGGCCGGGGCCCCACGAGCGGTCTGGACGGTGACCGGCAGCGATCCGGGCGTGTGGTCGGCGGCCGAGGAGGCACGGCGACTACTCCACGAGGGCCGGACCACGCACCTGGTGTGGAACCCGGTGAGCGGGGAGGTCGTCCAGCTGCTCGCCGCCACCCGCCGCGCGGGGATGGCGCTGGGCGGCACCACGATCTTCGGTCGCCACCTGGACCACGGCGACGAGGGGCGCGTGTGCCTCGTGGTGGCCGTGGTGGGCACGAAGGAGCGGCCCTTCACCGACGGCCCCATGACGGGCCTGTCCACGCTCTTGGGGTGGCTGGACTCCTGGGGTGTGTCCCGGACCTGGCCGGCCGGACCTCCCGGACGCAGGGGCGTCGGGGGCGGGGCCACGGTCGAGGCCGCGGTGCGGTGCTGGTCCCGGGGCGGCCACTTCGGCCACGACCAGGTACCGGGTTCGGTCGCTTCCGCCCCCGGGCCCGTCTCCGTGGGGCTGTTGCTCTCCGGTGGTGGTTCCGGGGCTTCCGGCGGGCAGGGGGTGCCCCTGTTCCCGAAGGGCTCCGGGATGCCTCGCTCGCACCAGGAGCCACAACTCCCGGTGATCACCTAGGTACTTTCCGCGAGGCTTCGGCCCCCGATTCCTTGCCTTCTCGGAGAAACGGATACCACTGGTTAAGTACGGCTCCAAAACCCCTTAGTCTGTCGCCCATGGGTGGATCTATCGAGCCGGGTTGGTACGCGGACCCGCAGGGTGACGCACAGACACTCAGATGGTGGAACGGCGAGGGGTGGACGCGGCATACCCGTTCACTGAGTGAGCTCCAGAGCGGCGCCGGTGGCTCCGACGAGGAACCCGCCACCACCTACCTGGGCGGACAGGACGGGGGCACCGCCCCCACGGATGACGAAGAGGAAGGCACGGTCCGGCTGGGTTCACCGGCACCGTCGCCCGCTCCGATCGAAGACGAACCGAGCACCATGCGGATCGACCCCTCATGGGCTCGGCAGGCCTCCCCCACACCCGGTCCCCCCGCCGGGTCCGACGACGAGCAGGGAACCGTCCGGATCGACCCCTCATGGCAGGAGCCGGCCGCCACCCCCACGCCGCCCCCGCCCGTCGGTGACGAACCGAGCACCATGCGGATCGACCCGTCCTGGAGTCGGGACGAGGACGACGAGGCCACCGCGGACCTCGGTGGCGCCGACCAGGACTTCAGAGACCACGCACCGGTCGACGCCCCGGGCGGCGACGCCGGCGCGACCATCCGGGTCAACCCTTCCGACCTGCCCCGAACCGGCGAGGACGGGCTTCCCACCGCGGACCTGACCGGCGACGAGACACCAACGGCCGACCTCGGTGACGATGCCGGCGCCGGCCAGGCACCGCGCACCGCCGTGTTCGACCCCGACGAGATCGGCACCGGCGGGGCCGGTGACGTTCCCCGCACGGCCGTCTTCAACCCGGACGTGGTCGGCGAGGCGCCGCGCACCGCGGTGTTCGACCCCGGAGCCGGGGCACCGGCCCCCGGCGGTACCGCCGTCTTCGACCCCAACGACCCGATGTTCTCCGGCGGTGTCGAACAGGGCTCCGGCGAATCCGAGGACGGCAAGGGCGGCAAGTTCAACAAGTTCTTCGGCAACCTCAAGGAAGGCTGGGCCGACCTTTCCGAGGAGCGCAAGGAACAGCGCCGCCACGCCGAGGAAGAGGCCGCCAAGAAGCGCGAGGAAGAGCGGGTTCGCAAGGAGGCCGAGGCCCAGAAGCAGGCCGAGGAGGCTCGGCAGCGGGCCGAGGAGGAGCGTAAGCGCGCAGAGGAGGCCGCCAAGAACGCTCCCCCCGTTCCCCCCGGCACGCCCGGTATCCCCGGCGCCCCTGGTGAGGCCGAAACCCCCGGCGCCCCCGGAGCTCCCGGCACCCCGGCCCCGCCCGCGGGCGCGTCCGCGGCGGGCGCTCCACCCGCAGAGTGGACCCCGCAGAACCCGGGCCGGCCCCGACCCGGCGCCCAACAGCCGCCCTCGGGACCCCAGCCGGGACACGCCCCCGCCGCCCCACCGCCCGGCGTCTTCCCCGGTCATCAACCGCCGCCCGGCGCCCAACAGGCCCCCTCGGGTGCTCAGCAGGCCCCCCACCGCCCCCCGTCCGGACCCAACAACCCCCCGCCGGGCTTCCCGCCTCCGGGATACCCGCCCCCGGGGCAGCCGCCTCACCAGCAGTACGCCCAGCCGCCCCAGCGTTTCGGCCCGCCTCCGGGGCAGCCCCCGATGCCGCCGCACGGCCATCCCCCACAGGGTTACGGTCCGCCTCCGGGACAGCCCCCCATGGGCGGCGCCCCCGGTGGTCCGGGGCGGCCTCCCGGCCCCGGTGGTCCTCCCCCGGGTGGTCCGCAGTGGGGTCACAACCCCCCGCCCGGCTCGCACGGCAACCCGTACGGTCGACCACCGCAGCAGAAAAGGAAGAAGAAGGGTGGCTGCGGGTGCGGCTGCTTCTTCCTCGCGCTGATCATCCTGGTCGTCCTCGCCCTGGGCTACCTGCAGTTCTGGGACGTGTGGGACTGGATGTACACGATCTTCGACCTCGGTAACCCTCCGGGGATGTCCGACCCGTTCGTCTGGGACTGACCGGAGCGAACGGCTCCGGGTGAAGCGCGCGGGGTGCCGGGGCACAGAACCCGGCACCCCGCGCATCGTCCGATTCACGGCCCGAAACCCCTAAGCTGACCGGTATGAACGACAGCTTGGTGTGGATCGACTGCGAGATGACCGGCCTCGACTTCGAGAACGACGCGTTGATCGAGGTGGCCTGTCTCATCACCGACAGCGAACTCAACATCCTCGACGAGGGTGTCGACATCGTCATCAAACCCCCGCAGTCGACGTTGGACCGGATGGGCGACTTCGTCCGGAACATGCACACCGCCTCGGGCCTGCTGGAGGAGCTCGACAAGGGCGTGACCCTGCAGGAGGCCGAGGACCGCGTCCTGGAGCACATCCGCCGGTACGTGTCCGAGCCGGGCAAGGCGCCCCTGTGCGGCAACTCCATCGCCACCGACCGCACCTTCCTGGCCCGCGACATGAAGCGCATCGACGAGTTCCTGCACTACCGGATGGTCGACGTTTCCTCCATCAAGGAGCTGCTGCGCCGCTGGTACCCGCGCGTGTACTACGCGAGCCCGGAGAAGAATGGCGGCCACCGGGCGCTGGCCGACATCACCGAGAGCATCAGAGAGCTGCGCTACTTCCGCGCCGCCGCCTTCGTCGCCGATCCCGGCCCGGACTCCGCGACCGCCCGCGCCATCGCCGCCGAGACCGTCGAGGGTGGTACGGGCTTCAAGGCGCGTGACGCGGCTCTCGCCCGGCCCTCCTCGGAAAAGTGATCGAAGCACTCCCCGGAGTCCGCTAGGATTACATACGTACGCAGGGCCGAGAGGCCCGGCGCACATGGTGGGTGTAGCTCAGTCGGTAGAGCACTTGGTTGTGGTCCAAGAAGTCGCGGGTTCAAGTCCCGTCACTCACCCCAGAGGCTCAAGCCCCTGACCAGCGGCAACGCAAAATGGTCAGGGGCTTTTGCGTGTCCGGGGGTGCACCCGAGTACACGAAGCGGCCACGACCCGGCCCGGACCACCGTATCCACGACAAAGCGGCGATCGGCGGGTGGGCCGGACCCCTCTGATGACCTGGGAAGGGTCGTCGAGAACCTTCTCCGATCTCCCTCGCTTCGACCCCCACCCAAGCGATGGTCCACGCACACCCCTCCCGAGCCGAGCATGAGCCGGGGAGGGACGCCCTGTGTGAATGGCCCGCCCTGGCGAATTCCGTTCGCCGGTACCGCCCCGGCAGGGTTGGCGGGCCCCCGAACCGGAAAGGCACGGAACACACCGAACTCAAGGGGGAGGAAATCCGTGAACCGGTCCGCTGACGACTCCATGCGAGGCACCGATATGGGCATCGATCCGAAACCGCGCAGCCGCACCGTCACCGACGGCATCGAGGCCGCCCCCAGCCGTGGCATGCTCCGGGCGGTCGGCATGGGCGACGGCGACTGGGACAAACCGCTCATCGGCGTCGCCGGCTCGTGGAACGAGATCACCCCCTGCAACCTCTCCCTGGACCGTCTCGCGCGCGCGGCGAAGGGGGGCGTGCACGCGGGCGGCGGCTACCCCTTGGAGTTCGGCACGATCTCCGTCTCCGACGGCATCTCCATGGGTCACGAGGGCATGCACTTCTCCCTCGTCTCACGTGAGGTGATCGCCGACTCCGTCGAGACGGTCATGCAGGCGGAGCGCCTGGACGGATCGGTCCTGCTCGCCGGCTGCGACAAGTCGCTGCCCGGCATGCTCATGGCGGCAGCACGCCTGGACCTCGCCTCCGTCTTCATGTACGCGGGCACCATCGCGCCCGGATGGGTGAAGCTGGCCGACGGCACCGAGAAGGACGTGACGCTCATCGACGCCTTCGAGGGCGTCGGGGCGTGCAAGGCCGGGCGGTTGGGCGTCGATGACCTCGATCGGATCGAACGCGCCATCTGCCCCGGCGAGGGCGCCTGCGGTGGCATGTTCACGGCCAACACCATGGCGGCGATCGCCGAGGCGATGGGTATGAGCCTGCCGGGTTCCACCGCTCCCCCGTCCGCGGATCGGCGTCGCGACCACCACGCGCACCGGTCCGGTGAGGCGGTGGTCGCCATGCTCGAACAGGGGATCACCGCGCGCGACGTCATGACCAAGCAGGCGTTCGAGAACGCCATCACCGTGGTCATGGCGCTCGGCGGATCCACCAACGCCGTCCTGCACCTGCTCGCCATCGCCCATGAGGCGAAGGTCGATCTCGAACTCGACGACTTCAACCGGATCTGCGACCGCGTCCCCCACATCGGCGACCTCAAGCCGTTCGGCAGGTACGTCATGAACGACGTCGACCGTGTCGGCGGCATCCCCGTTCTGATGAAGTCGCTCCTGGACGCGGGTCTGCTGCATGGTGAGGCGCTCACCGTCACGGGCGGGACCATCGCGGAGAACCTCCGAGAACTCGCACCGGACCCCATCGACGGAACCGTCCTTCGCCGCCTCGACGATCCCCTCCACCCCACCGGCGGCATCACGGTTCTGCGCGGCTCACTCGCACCGCAGGGAGCGGTCGTGAAGACCGCGGGTTTCGACACCACGGTCTTCACCGGCCCCGCGCGTGTGTTCGAACGCGAGCAGGCGGCCATGGAGGCGTTGAGCGCCGGTGAGATCCAGAAGGGGGACGTCGTGGTGATCCGCTACGAGGGCCCCAAGGGCGGCCCGGGGATGCGAGAGATGCTGGCCATCACCGCCGCCATCAAGGGCGCGGGGCTGGGCCGCGACGTCCTGCTGCTGACCGACGGACGTTTCTCCGGCGGCACCACGGGCCTGTGTGTGGGTCACATCGCCCCGGAGGCGGTCGAGGGCGGACCCATCGCGTTCGTCCACGAGGGGGACCGCGTCACCGTCGACATCGCCGATCGCACCATCGCCCTGCACGTCGACCCGGAGGAACTCAAGGCGCGTCGAGCGCACTGGCGACCTCTGCCCAACAGGTTCCCGGAGGGCGTCCTCGGCAAGTACGCGAAACTCGTCCACTCCGCGTCCACCGGCGCCATCACCCACTGACCCCTCCCTGACGGAGTCGGGGTCCCGTCGCCCGCCCCGGAGACGAAGGGACCCCGACCTGGAAGGGTCGGGGAGAGATCGTCGCGGGTACGGCTCAAGCTTGGTCGCCCTCGGCCCGAAGGACCGCGGATACCGCCACCTGAAGGGTTTGCTCTTCCACCTCCACGAGCGCGTCGATCGCCGGAAAGGCTCGCTGTAGTGAGAGGCCGTTCAGAACCGTCCCGAGGAATCGAGCGTTTCGAGGGACGTCGTCCGGGGAGAGGAGCCCCTCCTTCGCGAGCGTGTCGAGCCATCCTTCGATGCGTCGTTGACCGTCGCGTTCGATGGACAGGTGCGCCTCCCTGACCTGATCGGTCTGTTCAACGGCGACGAACGCGTTGACCGCGGCCACCATGGCGTCACGCGCCTGCTGTCCCATGCCCGCACGCGCGAGCACCTGACGCAGACTCCGGAGGAGACGTTCGTGTCCGGAGAGGGAGGCGTCGCGCATCCACTCCGTCGGGGCGAGCCACTCACCGACCCGTTCCATGACCTGATCTCGCAACTCCTGCTGCGTCGGGAAGTGGTAGCGCATGGACCCGATGCTCACACCGGCACGAGCGGCCACCGCCCGCACGGTCAGCCGTGCGGTGATGCCGTCCTCGGCGAGGATCGCGGCAGCGGCCGCCAGAATCCGCTCGCGTGTATCGAGCGGTGGTGTCGTCGTCATGAAGGTCTCCTCTTGCCTCCAGTATGCCGCAACAGAATCTCTAGTACTACGTACTAGTACGATGTACTATCGTGGTGGCGCGCGAGCGGACGTTCACCAAGGGGATTGGGTCGCCGGCGCACCGGTACCGGCCCTACTGGTCGGTATGGGGATCCTGCCGCCGTAGGGAGCGCAGAACGCGCGTCGCGGCCGCGGTACCGATGATGGCTCGACGCGATAGGAAACCGAGAATGTCTTCGAGCAACACCGGAATCAACGAACGCCGATTCGGCGCCCACCTATCGATGAGCCGGTGGAAGTCG
Organism: Nocardiopsis sp. NPDC055879; assembly: GCF_053615935.1. Taxonomy (NCBI): domain Bacteria; kingdom Bacillati; phylum Actinomycetota; class Actinomycetes; order Streptosporangiales; family Nocardiopsidaceae; genus Nocardiopsis; species Nocardiopsis sp. NPDC055879. The sequence goes on along the minus strand of NZ_JBSHCT010000001.1, from coordinate 141,637 downwards.
CTCATCGTGATCCTCGTGCCGCCGATCGCGATGATCATTGTGCAGGTCGGCTTGTACCAGGTCGCGACCCTCATCGAGGGGCCGAGCGAGCAGTCGGAAACGCTCGGTCCGCTGCGTCTTCTCGCGGTGAACATCAGCATGATCGTCACCGGTTTTCTGACGGTGCCCATCGTCGCCGGCTTCGCGAGGGTCTCGTGGCGTGAGGTGTTGAGCCATCGCCGAGGATTCGACTTCCGTCGACTCACCGTCTACCTGGGTTGGGCCCTCGGTTTCACCGTGCTCGGCAACGCCGCACTGGGTGTCTTCGCCATCGACCACACACCATGGGTGGGCTTCGGCATCACCGGCACCACCGGATCGCTCATCGTGATCATGGTACTGACCACGCCCTTGACCGCCGCGGCGGAGGAACTGATGTTCCGTGGCGCCACCATGCCGGCCGTCGCGTCGTGGGTCAGGCCCGAGCGGCTCGCGCTCGGCCTGGGCGTCGTGGTGTCCAGCGTTCTCTTCGCCGTCTCGCATTTCGCCTCGGACCCGTGGCTGTTCGGCTACCACGTCTTCTTGGGTCTGGCCACCGCCACGATGGCCATCCGAAGCCGAGGATTGGAAGCCCCGATCGCCTGGCACATCGCCAACAACACCTTCACCGCGATTCTGAACACCCTTCTGGCGGGCGGCGGTGAATTCTCCGTCGCGCGAAGTGAGGGCGCCGGCGGCCCCCACCTTCTCATTCCCGTCGTGTTCGTCCTGGCGACCGTGGTCGTCGTCTGGATACGCGAAGGAAGGGCGCAGGAATCGGGAGTGACGACCCGGTGACCCTCCCAGACGACCCGACCCCGATCCCGTCGGGACGAGTGTCATGCCCTACGGGTGTGGCCGCGTGGCGGAGGCTTCGGCCTCCTCGTCCTCACTCCCCCGCTGGTGCGTACGAGGCTCGCCCCGCGAGTACGGCGACATGGGGGAGCCGCAGCCGACAGTGAAGGGCCCTGACCGGCGACGACGTCGCGAGGTCAGGGCCCTTCGTCCGGACCGGGGAGATGATCGCCGGAGGTTGAACAGTGGTGGAACCACAAGACGATCACCCTGGTCGTCGGCCCGTGCGCGTGGCAGGATGACGCTCATGCACTCGGCCTCCCCCTTCGGGGTCCCCCCGAACGCCCACCGACCCGATCATCGACCGGGCACTGTGCCACGGCACGGGCAGGGGTCGACCGCGGACAGGGTGATCACGATCGTCCTCATCTGCCTGGCGCCGCCGGTCTGTATCGGAGCGAGCCTTTGGGGCTTCTTCTCGATCATGGCGACCGCGAGCTGCGGGAGCGAATGCGGCACCGCCGTCGATGTGGCCCTCCCGCTGATGATCTTCTCGCCCTGGGTGATCTGGCTGATCGTCACCGTCTGGGCCATCGTGCGCCTCGTCAGGAGGAGGCCCGCGGTCTGGGTGATGCTCCTCGGCCTGGCGGTCGCGACCGTGATCTACGTGGCGGCGAACCTCATGATGTTCGCCGCCACGGGCTGATCGGTCGAACCGGTCGCAAGGATCGGCCTTCTCGGAATCCACGGCCCGCACGCGAGGCCTCCCGCGAGGATCAGTCGTCGCCGCGCTCACCCGGGACCCGGGTCTCGGGGCCCGTGTAACCGGCGAGCACCGAGCGCGGGAGGGGGCCCTTGATCCGGGCCCCGCTGTTGCTCTCCTCCCAGGCGTGCGCGAGGATGCCGACCGAACGGGAGAGCACGAAGAGCCCCCTGGCCAGTTCCGCGTCGAAGCCCAGGGAGGCGTAGACGGTGGCCGTGGCTCCGTCGATGTTCATGGGGACCGCCCGCCCCCCGCGCTGTTCCAAGGCCCGTTCCAGGGCCAGCGCGGATTCCAGGGGCCCCGCGTCGACGGTCCCGTCCTCGACCGCCCGTTCCACCATGGCCAGGAGCGGGTCCCGACGGGGATCCCGTGGATGGAAGCGGTGCCCGAAGCCGGGCACGTAGGCACCCTTCTCCCGGTACTCGGCGACGATCGCCTCGGCGACCTCGCCCACGTCGGTGCCGTGGGAACGCGACTCCGCCATCCGGTTCAGGAGCGCGACGCACTGCTGTCCGGCGCCTCCGTGCACGTCACCCAGGAGATTGACCCCCGTCGCCACCGCGTTGTTGAGCCCCAGTCCGCACGTGGCGGCCATGCGGGCGGCGGCGATGGAGGGCGCCTGTGGGCCGTGATCGACGCCGGCCACCATCGCCGACTCCAGCATGCGGGCCTGGGCCGGCTCGGGAAGCTCCCCCCGGAGCATGAGCCAGACCACCTGGATGAATCCGTAGCGGCCGATGACGTCCTGGACCGGGTAGCCGCGCAGTTCGATCTCACCCGGTGCGATCCGCGTCAGGGAGTTCGACCACCAGTCGCCGATCTCCTCGTGGGTCATCGCCTGGTCGTTCGGAGCGGTCACAGCGCACCGGCCTCTCTGAGCGCGTCGATGTCGCCCTGTTCGTATCCGGCCTCGTGGAGAACCTGATCGGTGTGTTCTCCCAGCAGGGGCGGTGACCGGTCCGGGCCCAGGGACGCTCCGTCCACGTGTACGCCGGTGCCGAGAACCCGTAGTTCGCGTTCCTCGTCCCCGGGGAAGGGGAGCGTGCGCACGAGGCCGCGGTGGTCGATCTGTTCGAGTTCGAGGGCGTCGCGAACGCTGAGGACCCGGGCCGCGGGGACCCCGGCCGCGGAGAGGATCTCCTCCCATTCGACCGCGGTCCGCTTCTCCAGGTGTTCCTCGATCGCCTCACGCAGCTCGGCACGGTTGTCCTTGCGGCTCTCACGTGCGGCGAAGCGGGGGTCGTCGAGGAGTTCGGGGGCGCCGATCCGCCGGCACAGGATCTCGTACTGTTCCTGCTTGTTGGCCGCGATGTTGAGCATGCCCTGGGCGGTGGAGAAGGTGCCCGAGGGCGCCGCGGTGGCGTTCTCGTTTCCGATCCTGGTGGGTTCCACGCCGGCCGAGAGGTGGTTGGAGGCGCCCCAGCCCAGGGCGGTGATGGCGGTCTCCAACATGGAGACGTCCAGGTGGGAGCCTCGGCCGGTGCGTTCTCGACGGACCAGGGCGCTGCCGATGGCGAACGCCGCGGCCAGTCCGCCCATGACGTCGGCGATGGGGAAACCCGCGCGCAGGGGGCCGCTCTCCTCGGTTCCGGTGGCGTCCATCATGCCGGAGAGGCCCTGGATGATCTGGTCGTAGGCGGGGCGATCGCTCAGCGGACCATCGGCCCCGAAACCGGAGACGGCGCAGTACACCAGCCCCGGGTTGATGCCGCGTAGTTCGTCCCAGCCGAACCCCAGGCGGTCCATGACCCCTGGACGGAAGTTCTCCACCAGCACGTCCGCGTCGCCGATCAGGCGCTCCATCACCTTCCGCCCCTCGTCGGACTTCAGGTTCAGGGTCAGGGACCTCTTGCCCGCGTTCTGGGCGAGGAAGGAGGCGCCCAGGCGTTCCCGGTTCAGCTCCGGTGAGGCCCCGAGTTGCCGTGCGAGGTCACCCGCCCCGGGGACCTCCACCTTGACCACGTCCGCCCCCATCAACGCGAGCTGGTATCCCGCGAAGGGTCCGGCCAGGACGTTGGTCAGGTCCAGGACACGGATTCCCGCCAGGGGCAGGTCGTCCCGCGCCGTCGTCGAGGGGCTCATCTCTTCTCCTTCTCGTCCGAGGCCGTGTTCTGCGAGGCGGGCTCGAATCCGATCCGACCGATGCGCTCGGCCGCCTCGCTCACGGCACCGCCGAAGACGCGGACCGCGGCATCGGTGAAACGCGCCGTGGGCCCGCCGACGGCGAGCGCGGCGACGGGGGTCGCCCCCTGGGCGCCGTACACCGGTGCGGCCACACCGGAGGCGCCGTTCTCGCGCTCGCCGTGGCTGACCGCGAAGCCTCGGGTCCGGGCCTCGTCGATCTCGGTGAGCAGTCGATCGGCGTACCGCGGGCCTTGGGGGGAGGCGGCGGCGACCCGTCGTACCACCGACGTGGGGACCCCGACCAGCAGGACCTTGCTGGCGGCGCCGCCCCAGAGCGGCATCTCCTCACCGGTGTTGACGACGTGGCGGAGCCGTTGGGGCCCCTCCTCCTGGGCGACGCAGACACGAACGGTGTCCGCTCGCACGTACAGGTTGACCGTCTCGGACGTCTCGACCGTGAGTTCTCGCATGATCGCGCGAATGGTCTCCGGTACCTGCCAGATCGCGTGGGCCAGACGCGCCCAGCGCAGCAGCCCCGGGCCGGCTCCGACGCGACCGTCCGGTCCGGTCCACAGCAGGCCGCGCTGTTCGAGGGTCCCGACCAGTCGCAGGACGGTGGTCTTGGCCAGTCCGGTCAGTTCCACCAGTTCTCGCGTGGTGTAGCGCTGGTTCCTCTCGTCGTAGAGATCCAGCAGGTCCAGAGCACGCACCACACTGCGCACTCCCCCTTCGGTTTCCCCGGCCATCACCCTCCCGCCCTGGTCCATCTGACGGACCATTTGGACTACTAGATGGTTCGATGCGAAACAGGTTAACCCAAGGGGCCACGATCCACCAGTGACCGACGACCACCACATCCCCGCGCACTCCCCACTTCGAAGTGATGGTGAACCGCCTGACGTGACGACTTCGTTAAGGAAAGATCTCCGGGACGCATTGACACCGACCCGAGTGATTTGCATCATTCTCTGAACCAATCAGCGGCCCATTAGGTCCACCTAGTGGACCAACGTGGATCGAGAGGGAGTGAAGATGGACAAGCAGCGGACCCTGCGCGCGGTGGGGGCCGTGTGCGCGGCGCTCGTGGTGGGTGCCGCCGGGGTGAACGCCGCGCTCTCGCAGACGCACGACTCCCAGGCCCGGGCAAGAGTGGACATCGTGGTGCCCGCCGACCCGGGCGGCGGTTGGGACCTCGTCGCGCGAGAGGCGCAGCACTCGATGCGGCTGAACGACATCGTGGCCAACACCCAGGTCCTCAACCTGCCCGGAGCGGGAGGCACCATCGGCCTCGCGCAGACCGTGCGGCGGGAGGGCAGCGCCACGACTCTGATGACCACGGGGACCGTCATGATCGGCGGCATCATCGTCAACGACTCAGCCCAGACGCTGGAGGACGTGGTGCCCATCGCCCGGGTGGCGGACGACTACGAGGTCTTCGTGGTCCGCGACGACTCCCCCCTCCAGGACATGGGCGACCTGATCGAGGCCTGGGAGGACGACCCGGGCGCGGTGGCCGTCGGTGGCGGATCGCTCGGCGGTACCGACCACCTCCTGGCCGGGCTCGCGGCCCAGTCCCAGGACATCGCCCCCTCGGACGTCAACTACATCCCCTTCGCGGGCGGCGCCCAGGCCCTCACCTCACTGCTCTCGGGCAGCATCGACGTGGGCGTCTCCGGCTACAACGAGTTCAGCGACCAGGTGGAGACGGGCGCCCTCCGTGTCCTGGGTGTCTCCGCGCACGAGCGGGTCACCGGCCTGGAGGACCATCCCACGCTCCCCGAACAGGGCGTGGAGGCCGTGCTCCCCAACTGGCGCGGCTTCATGGCGCCGCCGGGGATCACCGACGCCGAACGCGCGGAGCTCACGGCCATCGTGGAGGAAATGGTCGCCACCCCGGAGTGGCGGGACACCCTCGAACGCAACAAGTGGGACGACACCTTCCAGTCCGGTCCCGAGTTCGAGGCGTTCCTGCGCGAAGAGATCACCCGTATCACCGACGTCACCGAGGACCTGGGACTGTCATGAACCCACTCAGAGAATCCGCGTCGCCCGTTTCGTCGGGCGACGCGACGGACCACACACCAGATCCCTGGTGGAGGGGTCGCAGCGAGCTCTTCGTCGGTGTGCTCGTCATCGGCATCGGCGTCTTCCTCGCCTCCCAGACCCTGACCATGCACGTCCCCGACACCTCCACCGGCCCCGGCCCCCGGCTCTTCCCGAGCCTGGTGTCCGGACTGATGGTCGTGCTCGGCGCGCTCCTCGTACTCCAGATCGTCCGCCGACCGACGACCGCGCCGGAGGAGGAGGGATCGGAGAACGCCGAGGTGGTCGACGAGTCCGTCGAAGACCCCGGCCAGACCTCCGCGAGCGCCCCCGCCGAGGTGCGCCGGGAACCCGAACACACCGGTCCCCACAGCGACTGGCGTACGGTCGGCATGGTCCTGGCGGCGGTCGTCGCCTTCACCCTGCTCCTGCAACCCCTGGGCTGGTTGCTGTCCGGAGCCCTGCTGTTCTTCGGCGTGAGCTGGGCCTTCGGCGGGAAACGGCCCCTGTTCGAGGCGGCCGTCGCCCTGGTCTACTCCGCCGTCGTCCAACTCGCCTTCGTCGCGGGGCTGGGCCTGAACCTGCCCTCGGGGATCCTGGGAGGGCTTCTCTGACATGGACACCCTCATGCTCCTGGGCGGCGGTTTCGCCTCCGCCCTGACCCCCGAGAACCTGCTCTGGGCGTTCGTCGGCGTGGTGCTCGGTACCGCGGTGGGCGTGCTTCCCGGCCTGGGATCGGCGATGGCCGTGGCCCTGCTGCTCCCGGTCACCTTCAAACTCGATCCCACCGGCGCGTTCATCATGTTCACCGCCGTCTACTATGGCGGTCTGTTCGGTGACTCCACCACGTCGATCCTGATGAACACCCCGGGCAACAGCTCGGCCATCGCCACCGCGATCGAAGGCCACAAGATGGCCGGGCGCGGCAAGGCCTCCCAGGCCCTGGCCACCTCGGCGATCGGCGCGTTCATCGGCGCGGTGGTCTCCACGGCGGTGGTCGCGTTCTTCTCCGGCGTCATCATCGACATCGCCCTGCGGTTCGGCCCCGCCGAGTACTTCGCGCTGGCGGTGTTCGCCTTCGTGGCCACGTCCGCGGTCGTCGCCCAGTCCATGGTGCGCGGTCTCATCGCGCTGACCCTGGGGTTGGGCATCGCGATGGTCGGCATCGACGCGCAGAGCGGCGCCGCCCGGTTCACCCTGGGCGTACCCTCCCTCTTCGAGGGCATCGGCATCGTCACCGTGACCGTCGGCCTGCTCGCCCTGGGAGAGGTGCTCCACGTCGCCTCCCGCATCCACCGGCAGGGGCCCGACGCCCGACCGGTCAAGACGGGAGGGACGCTCTGGCTCGGACGCGGCGACCTGCGCCGCGCCATCCCGGCCTGGCTGCGCGGTCTGGGCTTCGGGCTTCCCTTCGGCACCATCCCGGCCGGCGGCTCGGAGATCCCGACGTTCCTCGCCTACGGAACCGAGAGGAAGCTGTCCCAGCTCAGGGCCCGCCGAGGCAAGCGCCCCGACGAATTCGGCAAGGGCGCCATCGAAGGGGTGGCGGCACCGGAGGCGGCCGCCAGCGCGACCGCGGGCACGGCCATGGGCGCCCTCCTCGGGCTCGGCCTACCGACCTCGGCCACGGCGGCCATCATGCTCGCCGCCTTCCAGCAGTACGGCATGCAGCCCGGACCGTTGTTGTTCGAACGCAACGCCGACCTCGTGTGGGCGCTCCTGGCGAGCCTGTTCATCGGAAGCGTGATGCTGCTGATCCTGAACCTGCCGTTCGCACCGCTGTGGGCCAAACTGCTGCTCATCCCCAAGAGGTACCTGTACGCGGGGATCACCGGTTTCGCGGCGCTCGGCGTCTATGCCTCCTCCTACGCGATCACCGATCTCTGGCTCCTCATCCTGCTCGGACTGTTGGGCTTCATGATGCGCCGCTACGCGATCCCCTTGGCGCCGGTGCTCATCGCCGTGATCCTCGGCCCCTTGGCGGAGAGCGAGTTGCGACGCGGGCTGGCGATCGGTCAGGGCGACGTGGGCGTCATGTTCACCGGCCCCATCACCCTGGGCATCTACGCCGTCATCCTGCTGGCCGTGGGCATCGTGGTGGTGGCGCGGGTGCGTTCGTCCCGACGCTCGGCCGACGCGGAGGAATCCAAGACCCCCTCGACCGTGTGAACCGAGAGGGCGGCCGGTCGGGAGGAGCCACGACTCCCGACCGGTCTCGGGCCGCTCGAACGGTGCCGGTCGGTTCACCCGCTCGCCGATGGTCCGCTCTCACGGCCGTCATCCCCATGCTCGGGTTCGGAATCGTCCTCCGAAGCCCGCACGGCACCGGCGAGCCGGTAGTCGACGTGGACGCCGCGATACACCTCTCCCCCACGCACCCGCCAAGGCAGGCCGTCGCGTTCACGGACCGAGAGGCTCTCTCGATCGGGGGTTCCTCGTACGCGGGTCCGGACGTCCGGTTCCTCATGGAAGAGCAGTTCCTCCGCCGACACCGACGCACGGATCTCCACGTCGTCCACGTCGTCCATGTCATCCGTTTCGTCCTCGCGGCGGCGCCTCATCCGTCGTCCTCCTCGTCGAAGTCCCCCACCACGTCGCCGACGGCGCCCGCCGTCTCCTCCAGGGCCCTTCCGGCTCCCCGCCCGGCCCCGGAGACGGCGTCGCCTGCGCCTCGCCCGACTCCCGCGACGGCGTCACCGGCTCCCCGGCCGGCCTCCGAGACGGCCGCGCCGGTGCCCTCCGACACCTCTTCGAGCGACCTGCCCACCCCTCGGGCCACGTGTTCGATGATCTGTGGGTTGGAGTCGATGGTCTTGAGGACCCGGGCGATGATCTCCCGCACGTTGTCGAGCTGAACCTTGAGCAGCGCCTGCGCCTCGACCCCCTTGATCGTGAGTCCGACGTGGCCGAGTTCGACGTCGACACCCACCTTCAGTCTGAGCAGGTCCAACACGTCGGCCTCCAGCGAGACGGAAGCGGCGAGGTCCTCGACGTCGAGTTCGATCTCGTCGACCTTCACGACCGGGATGTCGAGGTACACATCGGGATCGTCCCTTGTGGAGGGGCGGGCGGATCGCTCCTCACGTGTCCGCGGCGCCTTCTTCTCCACACGGGGCTGTTCCACGAGCCCGGCCTCCGCTTCGGGCCCCTGTTCGGGCCGCATCCCCGGCCCCTTGTGCCTCTTGCGGCCCCCGTGACGGGTGCGACGACGCGCGGAACCACCGGCACCGTGATCATCCTGGGCATCCTGCTGCATGTCCTCCGCCCCCTTTCGAGCGGTGGGGTAGGTGCGCGTCGACACGACCGGCCCCGGGCGCCGGAGATCGAATCGAAAGTCTGATTTGCACCTTTTGCGAACCATGTGTTCGCGCCCCTACCCCGCGCCCATCCAGCGGAAACGACGTCGCCCCGCCTCAGCCCGCGGTCTTGACGTAGGGCACGTCGCGGGTGAACTCACGAAACCCCACGCCGTAGTACAGCCCTCGCGCGGACGGGTGCGCCGGCGCGCCCAGACAGGCGACCACCATGCGTTCCGCCCCCGCCGCCTTGGCCCGGTGCATGCCGTGCAGCTGCAACGCCGAACCCAACCCCCGACGCCGGAAGTCCACGTGGGTGCCGACCGGCTCGAACTCGGCGGAGCGCGTGACCTCGTCCAGCCAGATGATCGCGGACGCGGCGAGGGTCCCGCCCGGCGCCTCCACCAGCACGTGCAGGTCACCCCGGTACGGCCAGGTCTCCCGGATCCGCTCCAGCCCCGCCTCGGTGAACCGGGAGTTCGGCCAGGCGTCCCGATGCGCCTTCACCACCCCGGCCGCCGACACGTCCTCGGCCGTCACGAACCGGAACCCCTCGGGCAGCACCGGTTCCGGCACATCGACCAGGTCGCGTTCGTTGGTCTGGAGCCAGTGCCCCTCGTCGCCCCCGTCCTCGACGTCGAACACGAACCCGTGCGCCTCGACCCGCTGACGCGCCCGGGCGTCGGCGACCTGCACGGTCATCGTCCGGTCGACGTCACCGGCCACCTCGTCGTACCAGTCCAGGACCTCGTCGATCAGCTCCGGCCGGTCCGGGTCCGTCTGCCAGACCAGCTCGGCCGACCTCGTCTCACGGAACGTCCCATCGTCGCGCGGGATCCGGTACGGCAGGCGCGCCCACCCCCAGGCGACCGGCCGGTCCTCGTCGAACCACAGCCGACGCCGCCAGTACGACCCGAAGGTGTCCTGGGCCATGCCCCAGACCCAGGCCAGTTCACCCACGGTCGCGTCACCGTTGACCAGTTCCGGCCACCGCGCCGACACCCGCTGGGACAGATCCTGCATCAGCCGTAGCTCGGCCCTACTGAAATCTCCCATGCCGGCAAGCCTCGCAAGGGCGCCCCGCGTTGTCGAAGGATTTTCGGCCACGGCACGGCCGCCACCTGGCACCACGCGACCCCGTCCGACGAATCACCCTTTTCCACTCTAAAGGTGGGAGATCAGACCTTTCAGACTCCATAGAATTCCCCTCATGGAGACCTCCACCCACGCTTCCTCGGCGTACCCTCCCCCGGTCCCCCCGGCGCCCCTGGCCGGCCGTTACCGGTGCGCCGCCGGCATCCGCGTGGACGACCACACACTGCTGTTCGAGGCCCGGGACCTCGTGGCCGACACGCCTGTCCTCGTCCTGCTCGACGAGACCGTGACCGAGCACTCGGACGAGCCCGCGACGCGTTGGGGACGACTCCGCGGGATCGACCATCCCGTCCTGCCAAGGACCCGGGACCACGGAGTCGAAGCCGGCCGCGCGTGGGTGGTCTGCGACGTACCCGCGGGCGAGCCGCTCAAGGACATCGTCGGCGGCCGGTTCGGCGAACGCGTCTCCAGGCGCGAGGCCCTGGACGTGATCGACACCCTCCTGTCGCTGTTGGAGGAGTTCCACGACCAAGGGCTGGTGCACGGCGCGGTCGGTCCCGACACCGTGTTCCTGGCCGACGACGGTTCGGTGCGCCTCCTGCCGTTGGTGACCGCTCCCGCCCGAACGATGACGGACCCCGGCGAGGACGTCCGAGCCGTGGGAGAGCTGCTGCGCGTCATGATCGCCGGGCCGGGCGCCGGGGAGGACGACGGCGCGCTCTTCGAGGCCGGCGACGAGTTCGCCCTGCTGGTGGACAAGGCCACCGCGGCCGACCCCGACCACCGCCCGCGCGACGCGGGCCGCTACCGGGCCCTGGTTCGCCGAGTACGGGAACGCCTCCCGGCCGCCCCCGGCCGACACGCCGCGTCCGGCGCGTCGTCGGCCCCCTCCACGGGTGACCCCACGGACCCCTCCGAAGGTCCCGGCGGTTCCGCGCACGAGCCACCGGCCCAGAAGACGAGGCGCCGCCGCACCCTCTTCCTCGCGTCCGCCTGCGTCGTCCTGTTCCTCCTCGTGGCCGCGCTGCTGACCTGGACCCTCACCTCCTCAGACGACGGAACCGAGGCCACACCGGTCGTGGCCACCATGCCCGACCTGGTCGGCATCAGCCCCGAGGACGCCACCGAACACATCGACGGACTCGCCGTCTCCCCAGACGTCTCCTACGACCAGGTCCACGACGACGACGTGGACGCGGGTCTGGTCGCCGCCACCACCCCCGAACCGGGCGCCTCCCTCGCCGAGAACGACCCGGTGACCATCGTGGTGGCGATCGGCCCCGAGCGCCTGCCCATGCCCGATCTGGTGGACGAACGCGAGGCGGACGCCCGTCAGGCCCTGGCCGACCTCGGGTTCACGGACGTGACGGTCACTCAGGAGGCCTCCGACTCCGTGCCCTCGGGGACCGTGCTGGAGACCGACCCCGAGGCGGAGGAGACGGTGGACTACGACACACCCGTGACCCTCACCGTCAGCGAGGGCGTTACCCTGCCCGACCTGGTCGAAAGCAGCGAGGAGGAGGCCCTCGCGGCCCTCGGATCCCTCGGTCTGGCCGCGGAGGTGGTGGTGTCCGAGGAGTCGGAGAGCCCCGAAGGAGAGGTCGTCTCCCAGTCCCCGACCGCCGGAGCGATCGTCGAGCCCGAGTCCACCGTGGTCCTGACGGTCTCGCCCGGCCCCGAGGACGAAGATGTCCAGACCCTCGACGAGCAACCGCGAGACGATACCTCGGATCGGGGGAACGAGCGGCACGACCGCGGTGACGACGGCCCGGACCGGGACCCCCGGAACGGAGACCACCGGGAGCCGGGGGAAGAGTCGCCCGAGACGGACTCGCCCGAACCCGCGACGTGCGCCTCCGAGCCCTGGTCGGAGGGCAGAAACTACTCCGAGGGGTCGCGGGTCGTCCACGAGGGGCGCGAGTACGAGGCGATCTGGTGGACCGGCCACGTCTCACCGCCGGAGAGCTCCGAGTGGGGTCCCTGGCAGGAGATCGGAACCTGCTGAGTCGGGCGGCCGGGTGATGGTCCCCCCGGGCCGCCCCGGCCCGCCCTACCTTGGAGCGATGAACGCACACGAACCCGTGGGAGTCCACCTGCGCCGTTGGCGTGAGCGCCGTCGACGGTCCCAGCTCGACCTGTCCATCGCCGCCGAGGTCTCCACCCGGCACCTGAGCTACCTCGAAACCGGCAGGTCCAGCCCCAGCCGCGACATGATCGACCGGCTCTGCGAAGAACTCGACGTCCCCTTGCGCGAACGCAACGACCTGTACCTGGCCGCCGGGTTCGCACCCGCCCACCCCGAACGCCCCCTCGACGATCTCGGCGCGGTGCGCGGTGCCGTCGACGCGGTCCTGTCCGGGCACGAACCCCACCCGGCCGTCGCCGTCAACGCCCGCTGGGACCTACTGCTCGCCAACCGGGCCATGTCGCGCTTCCTCCAGGCCGTTCCGGCCGCACTGCGCGAACCGCGCCCGAACATGCTGCGGGCCACCCTGCACCCCGATGGGCTCTCCCACCAGTTGGTCAACCACGCCCAGTGGCGCTCTCTCACCCTGCGGCGGGTACGCCGTCAGTACGAACGCACCGCCGACCCCGCGCTCGTGGACCTGCTCCGTGAACTGGAGGGTTACCCGCCCCCGCCGCGACCCACCGAGGAGGTGCCCGGGCCCGAGAGCGACCTGGTCGCGCCGATGCTGCTCGACACCGGGTTCGGGCGGCTCAGCCTGGTCTACGCGGTGACCGTGTTCGGGTCCCCGCGCGACGTCACCCTCGACGAGATCGCCATCGAGACCTTCTTCCCCGCGAACGAACACACCCGCCGTGTCCTGCGCGAACTCGGCGAGACCTCCGAGGCTTGACCTGCGAGGTCATTGCCGCGCCGCCGCCACCCCGACCAGGCTGGATCCCAGCGGCGGCCACCGGGTCGCCCCCAGCGGAAGGCGGACCCATGCTTCTCATCGAGATCGCCCACCCGACCGGGCGCCTGGACGACCATGATCGTGAACTGGTCTCCCGCGCCGTCGTCGACCTGTTCCTCGACGCCCACGGACACGCGACGGAGACCATCCGCCGGGCGCGGACCGCCACCCACATCGCCTTTCGGGAGCTACGGGGCTGGTGGACCGGCGACGGGCCCCTGCCCGACGACGTCGCCCCGCCGCTCATCATCACCCTCACCGTGCCCGAAGCGTGGCGGGAGGAGGCCGCCGGTACCTTCATCGGCCTGGTGCGCACCGCCGTGAAACGGCTGGACGACCACCACGGCAGGCGGCGTCCGCGCGGCAGCCTGTGGGTGCGGGTCGACGGTGTTCCGGACGGCAGCCTCGGTTTGGACGGGCGTCCGGCCACCGGAGCCGACGTGTTGGCCTTCCTCACCGAGGAGTTCCGCACCGCCTGGGAGAGCGGAACCTCCGCACCGGTACCCGAGGGTCGGCTGCCCGACCCGATCTGCGGGATGACCGTGGCCGACGGCAGGAACAGCCTGGTCATGGAGGACGACGGACGGCGTTTGGGGTTCTGCTCCCAGGGCTGTCAGGACGCCTACGCCCGCGAACACCCCGAGGCCGTCGTCGTCTGAGCCTCCGCCGTCGACGTACCCGACCATCGCGCGGACAGGTGGGCCACAACGATCCACCCGACACACCGGTGGCGGCCCGGAACCCTCCCGTGCGGTGCCCACGCGCACAGGCGGTTCCGAGCCGCCTCGACCTCCCGACGCAGAGCCCCGCCAGACTCTGCCTCGGACACGTCCTATCTCGGGACGAACACCTCTCTCATCGGCGCGGAGCGCGTCGCTACCGCGATCGGTCACCCTGCTCCGTAACCTGCGCGGCGATGACACGACTCCCTGACCACCACCGGACCCCGCCCCACCGCGAGGCTCCGGGAACGGTCCGTCCTGCTCCCTCGGACCGCCACCGACGTGTCCCTTCCGCCCGAACGGGCGCCACATCGGGAGAGAAGCCGTCTTCTTCTTTCGGGGTGGTCCTGGGCGGCCCCCGAGCCATGGGAATCGTGTCCTCGACCTGCCCGCGGCGATCAACCGAAGCGGCCGGATGCCCGGTGCGTTCCCCCCGACGGAAACGGACCGGCCCACCGCCGACCCGGTGTGGACCGCCCGGGGCCAGGTCGCGGACACGGACTTCATCGCTCTCCCCCGCCCTTGGGGAGAGGTCGTCGGAAGACGTGAGGCCTTCCGTGGTTCGGGAGGGCGCGGGTTCCAAGGCGCGCCCGTCATGGGCGACGGCCTTGGCCCGAGCCCGCGGCTCGCCGTGGTCGACCCTCAGCACCGGTGGTTCGTCCTCGACGTCGAAACGACGCCAGGCCGCGCTCTGGGACTCGTCACGCTCACGGAGCAGCAGGTGGACGTGGGACTCACCCCGCCGCACGGCCCACCGGTAGGCCTCGGTCACGTCGAACTCCACGCCGCCGTTCACCGGGCAGGCGGCCTGCCCGCCCGTGACACTTCGGGTGTCGAGAAGGGCGCGGGCCTTCGGCTGATCGTTCCATGTGGACCCGGTGTGGAAGGGGTCGACCCTATGCGCTTGCAGGACGGAATCACCGGCGCAGTCGTAGGACCACACCACTTCGGCGCGCAGCACGGCGGACTCCACGACGCTGCCGGGCGCGGACTCGACCGGGAATCGGAACAGGGCCCTGCGGGTGTAGGCGTGGTCCCATTCGAGGTGCCCGATGCCCACGCTCGGGGTCCGGGCGCCGTCGTAGGCGCGGTCGGGGAAGGCACGGTCCACGTAGGTCCACGAGGCACTCTCGACCTCGACCCGCTCGGTATCGGAATGCACGGCGGCGAACACGTCACCGGCTTCGACCCGACCGGATTCCGTGCCGGCCGAGGCCGTGTCACCGGCTTCGGCGGGGGGCTTCTCGTCGGCTGTGGCCGGAGCGACCGACGTCCCCAACGCGAAGGCCAGGGCGTGGGCCGCGCAAGCCGCCGTCGCACGGGCCAGGGAACGACGCATTACGGGTGGTGCCTACACATTCCATTTATGTCCGAAAAAGAATCAGAGCGAGGCCTTTCGCCCCGTTCCAACAACAAGGAAGTTACCAAATCCGCACAGCCACCCACAAACCCCGGATATATAAATACCGACCTAAACCAGAATTACCACCACCAGAAAACCGAAAGTCATCCCTACCGCAGATGGAAGCCCACATCGCACCAGCCCGACACGCACACATGGAGCCATTTCGGAGCAGCATTAAAACCGAAACAGACGAGCCCGGATTTCCCAGGAAGGTTTTGTCGCGCCATCGATAATCCGGACGCGCCTCATGCCCGCCCCGGAAGCGGGCACCCATGCCGGCACACCACGTCGACCGAGACCGGTGTTCACACCAAGGGGAGGCAAGACCGGAGAGACATCGTCCAAGTGACGTGTACCGGACCACGAGGCCGGGCAGTCGGGTCCCCACAAGGGAGAACGCGCCATCCAGGAGGTCGTCGTGGCCGAGCCGTCCAGCCCGATCAAGGACAAGAACTACAACCTGATCTGGGCCCTTCATCAGTCGCTGGAGAACGTCTGGCGCCTGGAGGGCTACATCAAGGACGCGGAGAGCCAGGGCGACGAGGAACTCGTCCGCTGGTTCCGTCGGATCCAGGAGAACAACCAGAAGGCCGGTGAGCAGGGCAAGCGGATGCTCATGGCTCGGATCCAGAAGGAGAACGGCTGAGGCCCCGCCCTTCGCCTGGAACCGAGACAGGCCAAGGCGATCCCGGACACGACCGGGATCGCCTTCGGCGTCTTCGGGCCGCCCGGTAGAGGGAACCCGCCCCGGCCGGAGCGACCCGCCTGGCCTCGGCACCCCACCTGACGACTATCCCCCGCGCCTGAGTCGACCCGTGAGACAAGGCAGGCCACAGAGGCTTCTACCCCACCAGCCGTACCGCCAGCAACGCGATGTCGTCCTCACCGGTCCCGGTGACGTTCTCCTCCACGATCCGTCGCAACAGTTCGGGCAGCGGGCTGTCGACACCGGCCGCGAGTATGCGTTTGGTGCGGGCGATGAACACGTCCATCTCCAGGCCACGATGCTCGACCAGCCCGTCGGTGAACATCAACAACGTGCTGCCCGGCTCCAGGAGTCTTTGGTGGTCGATGCGCGACAGGTCCGGAAGGTCGGGATGGAAGAGCAGACCATGCTCGGTCAGCTCCTCGACGACCCCATCCGAAGAAGCGACCAGGGGCCACATGTGGCCCGCGTTGGTCCACGTCAACAGCCACCTTTCGGAACATGGCCTCAGGTGGGCGTGCACCATCGTGCCACTGGCCCCCAGGCCCAGTATTCGGTTGGCGTGTTCGAAGGCCGAGAGGATCCGCGCGGGCCCATAGTCGGGGTGGTCCAGGTCGGCCTGCCGCAACATGGTGCGCACCTGCCCCATGAAGATGGCCGCTCGGAGGTTGTGACCGGTGATGTCGCCGATCGTGATCGCCAGGGTTCCGCTCTCGTCGTCGACCAAGGGAAAGACGTCGTACCAGTCACCACCCACCGTGGCTCCCCCCTCGGCGGGGCGGTAAAGGGCCTCGATCTCCAAACCTTCGATACGAGGAACCTCGGTCAGCATGGCCTTCTGCATCATGTGCGCGGCCTGGACACGGCGGGCCACGTATGACACCCGCTCCACGGCACGAGCGGCGTATTCGGCCAGGGAACCGAGCAACGCGCGTTCCACGACCTCCATTCGATGAGGCACGTCCCATCCCAACACGAGCACACCCACGGGATCACGGCCCACGGGCACGGGGAGGAACACCGCACCGGCCAGCCCCATTCGGGTGAACCCGGCTCGTACCTCGGGGGACAGCTTCGCGATGGCGTCCGCATCGGGCACCTCCACGATGGTTCCGGTACGCGCCGCCTGGGCCTCGGGCCAGTCGCTGTCCAACGCGCATTCCGCATGGACCGCTTCCGCACCCGGGGGGTCCTCGGAGTCGACGACGCGGCATAGCCGGTCACCCTCGACCAGCATCAACTCCACCCGGACGGTGCTCAGATCGAGGGTGATCAGCGCCTTGACGCTGCGCCGCACCAGGGTCACATCCGTGGCCCCGGCGAGTTCCTCGGCGGTACGCATCAGCATTCGGGAGCGTTCGTAGGCGCGCTGGTCCTGTTGCCGGGACTTTCCGTTCTCCTCCACGAACAGGCGCAGGAGCAACTCCGCCTCGCACACATGCGCCAGGTCGCGCAGTGCGTTGATCTCCCTGTCACTCCAGGTGCGTTCGGCGGTATCGATCGCGAGGACGCAACCCAGGAAGGTCCCCTCCATGTCGACGAGCGGCGCCCCGATCCAGGTGATCCCTCCGAGGGCTTGGGCCACGCTCGCCACGGAGGCGAAGAGGTCTTGGTCGTCTTCGCTCGCGGATGGGGCACCTGCTCCCTCCGTGCGAGGCAGCGGCACCTGTCTGGAGGAGGACCATGGTTCTCCCAACCCCACCAGGCCGGGAAGGACGTGACGGCCCTCCTCCGCCAGTGTGACCACCACCGGGGCTTCGAGCAGGTGCGTGGCCAGGCTCGCGAAACGATCCATGCTCTCGTCCGGCTCGGCTCCCAGACCGAGGCGCTCCGTCACGGACGGGACCTCGGCATCCGACGGTCGAGCGGAACCGCCGTAGAACTCGTCGTCGTTGTCCATCGACTACGCCGCCCCAGCCTTCCCACTACGACCAGCACCGATACATAGGCGCCAAGCCTATTGACGCCGCTCCCGAGACCGGTGGAGGCAAGGGGCGTGGCGGACGGTGGGCCGCCCTTCTCCCGGGGGCGGTCGGAGCCCGGGTCAGTAGAAGAAGGCCGCCACGCCCCGCCCTGCGGCGGCAGCGGTCTCGCACCAACCCATGGAGGACTCGGCGGCCTTCAGCACGTAGGGGTCGATGGCGGCCTTCCGGTCCTCGGTGACCTGCTTCCACTGTTCGAGGGCCTTCTCGCACTCCGCCAGGCTCCACTCGCCGTAGAAGGGAAACCCCTCGGACGAGTACGGAATGGGCGAGGGGGCGCTCCCCGCGCCAAGGCCTTCGACGCTGACGGCGGTCACGCCCAGGTCCGCCAAACCCTCGTCGACCCTCGCGGTCCATCCGGCCCTCATCGGAGAGAAGTCCGAGTTGTCCAGGAAACGACCGTGGAACTCACAGATCCATTTGAAGGCGTAGTTGTACATGACGCTGTACCGCTCATCGAAGGGTCCACCGTCGATGACCGCGCGGATCGCCTCGTAGATGGGAAGGCCACCATCGTCGATGAGATGATCGAACTGGGAGTCGAAGTGGGCCAGGTGCTGCCTGAACCGCCCGCCGATCATCCGGCGCAGCTTTTCGTCCTTGGATCCAACGGATCCGTTCAGAACGTCGAGGTCGACCACGTAGGGCATCAGCGCGAAACTCATACCCCGGAAGCTACCGACAGCCACCGACATTCCCGGTTGTCCCCTGGGCCCCTACCGTCACCAACGATCGACGCGCACCGAAAGAGGGCATCCGTGTCGTATGCGGCGATGGGAAACTCTCACAGATCACCGAAGCGCTCCTCCGGCCGCACGCCCGGTGTTTCAGGACACGACCATCACACGATACAACTGTGGGGCCCAACGAATACCGACGATCCCGAAACGGCTACGGGGCCGACCGGCTCGCCGAAGCCCGTATTCAGTTGAATAATCCTCTCACTAGAAACCCCCACATGAGCGATCACAGACCCTATGTCGGACGGGTCTACGCGGCCCTGAGCACGTCGCTGAGCCTGCGCCCTTTGGAAACCTCAGGTACGAGCACAGAGCGGTCAGCGCGAGCGCTCCTACGCTCCCCCTATCCCAGAGGCATCAGTGGCGGATCGATCGAGTGGCACGAAGCCGCGGGGTGGTCTCTCTCGCTCTCTCCCACTGAAGAGCCAGAGGTACGGTATTGGATGAATCGAGGATCCGTCGTCGGTGTCTCCGCCGTCGCCGACTGGGTGTACTCGGTCATCGATGAGGTTCGGGGCGCGAGCGACGACACCCTCTTCACCTTGGTCGACCTGCACACGGAAAGCGTGCTACGCACCGAGACCACGGAGAAGATCGGCCAGGAGCTCGCGGCCTTCGATATCCACTCGAAGCGTTTCGGTGACCTCCAGGCAAAGGGGCAGTTCCCGAAGCAGAAGCAGCACGACACGGAGACGAGCCTCGCTGCTTTGGCGCTCACCGACGTGATGCACGAATTTCTCCTCCCTGGCCGGACCGACAGTGGTCAGTACGCCGTTCGCAGCGGCTCAGAATCGTGGAAACGCGGAACCTACCTGGGGCTTTTCCTCAACGAGCGGCCCGGGCCTGAACACCGTACGATCGCGGCTCTGGGTTTGGTGGCACCGATCGGAAAGTCCGGAACCTTCGAACGTAAGGTCGAGGTCTCCCACTTCACCGCCCTGTCACTACCGATTCCGGTGGAACATTTCTCGCACCTGGGCAAGCTCGTGCGGGACGCCTTCGACCGCAACCGAGGAATTCCCTCAGCCACCGGCAAGAAGATCCTGAACAAGTTGGCCGCGACCTCGGACGAGGCGGCGGAGCGGATCCGCTCCCTCGAAACACGGTTGGCCCTGGAAGAACCCGACATCAAGGACCGGCCTGTCCGCGCTCTGGAGAAGGACGCCGTCGGTGTGCTGTTCGAGGCCTTCGACATCGACCGGGAGCACCTGCTGAGTTGGCGTCCGACCGGTGACGGGGACCCGTTCCTCAGCGGCGTCAACGGTGCGCTGAAGGGAGGGCGCTACAACCCTCAGGAGAAGTGGCTGGTGGACTTCGACGCCACCCACCTGCCTGGCTGGTCCTTTCACCGGTCCGACTACGTGGCCTGGGGCGTGTTCACCAACAAGTACAAGTCCAGGTCGCTTCTGGTGGCCAACATCGATCGCACCCCGGTCGAACATGCCACGGGGGTGGACCTGGTCTACTACAACCCGCACGGTGGCAACTTCGTCATGCTCCAATACAAGGTGCTGGAGGAGACCGTGCGAGGCGGCCTGCACAGCAGCGTCGACCCACGCTTCCTCGAACAGATCGATCGCATGCGGGAAACCGATGAACGGTTCCGGGACCCCAACCCGCGCCATCACGACATCCGTCTGGTGGACACCCCCTGTTTCATCAAGCTCTGTGCTCCTCAGACGCGCATGTCCGCCGGTGTCGAGATCGCCTCCGGGATGTACTTCAGCCGGGAGCACTTCGAGATCCTGCACGAGAACGCCGAAGAAGAGGGTTACGCGAAGGGCAAGCGCATCCGGCGGAGGGAGATCCCTCGTTACCTCAACGGCTCCGACTTCATCTCACTGTTCTCCAATGGTTGGCTGGGTAGTCGGGGAACGGGGACCGAGCAGCTCTACCAGGAGCTGGAGGTGTCCCTTTCCTCGGGGAGGTCGGTGGTGCTCGGAGTACACACCGACGGGCTTCCGCTGATGAACCACAGCTCTGGCCGTTGGCCGGAGTAGCCGGCATACCGGTGAGCGGTTCGTCGGTCGCACGGCGAGGGGTAGCCGTTCGGTTGGCGTCCACTCGCGAGGACAAGGCCGAGATGGCCGACGAGCACCCTCACGGCGTTGTTCATCGGATACGCGGCCACCACTTCGATCACTTCGGTAAGGCCGCGGGAGACCGCGTATCGACATCGACCGGTCGGCGGCCATCGTTCTCGCATCGGATCCGGGCCCTGACGTTTCCTTGGTGGCCCTACTCGACGACCATCGTCAGCGAGCCCGGTCCGACCGAGTCCCGGCACGAGACGTGTTTGAGCTTCTTCGACGTGAACGACGGACCGGGTGAACGTTTCCGGTCGGCCCATGAGGCGATCCGGAACCTCGGGTTCCCGGCTCGATCTCGCGCCGGTTTCGTGCTGACCGGGTCTGGGGTCCCGCCCCGGCACCTGCCTCTGAGGAGGTGGCGCCGGGGCGTGGGGGTTTCGGGATCAGTGTTGGAACTGAAGGTCCCGGGGCAGTAGCCGGCTCTGGGATTGGGCCCACAGGTGGGCGAGCAGATCGTCGTAGGTCGTGGCCTCGTACATGCCGGTCGCGGAGGCCACCCAGAACGATTGAGTCGCCTCGCCGAACCATGTGATCAGGCCCCGGTGACGAGCTTGGAGAGCGGCGGCCTGGTGGTGCTCCAAGGCGAACTCGGCGCGGTGCCCACCCAGGCGGGGCAAGGTGCCGGCGCGCTGGGTGCGGCAGGTGCGGTGAACGCAGGACGCGTAGGCCGGGCCGGTGGCGGGGACCGGGCGTCGAGGGGCGGGGGTGAAGGTCGTGCCGGCGGAGTGGGTGGGGCGAGTGTCCACGGGGCGTCGCGGCGCGGGGATAGGGTGGTTCATCAGATCCTCTTTCCTTGCATATGACCGTGTTGGGTTTCGGGGGTTCAGGGCCCGGAAGAGCGTTGGCGCGCTCTCCTGGGCCCGTCTCATGTCCGAGACATGTCGTTAGTTGTGGCTGTGCCAGCCGCTGTCGGTGAGGTCGTAGGCCAGGTAGAGCCAGACGGTGCGGTACTCGGCATTGCCGTTGTCACCCCAGCTGGTGGCGAAGGCGTCGACCATGGCCAGCCCGCGTCCGGATTCGGCTCCCAGTTTCAGCCCGTCCGGGGCCGGGATGAGTTGCGCGTTGCGAGTGCGCAGGCCCCCTCGGTCATGGCAGGTCAGGCGGAGTCCTTCCTTGTTGCGGTGCACCCGCAGGGTGTAGGTGCCACCAGGTAGGCCGGAGAGGCTGTGTCGGAGCGCGTTGTTGGCGAGTTCACTGCCCAGCAGGGTGAACAGGTAGCGGTAGTCGCCCGTTTCGGTGGCCGCGCAGGTGTCCAGGAACGCTCGGACCAGCGGCATCAGCGCGGGGACTCCGGCAAAGTCGTAGCTACGGGCCCGGTAGTTGGGACGCTCCGGGAGCCCGGAGAAGTAGTGGCGCTGGAAGGGCCGGATGAAGCTAGCCAACGGCACCGTGGCCTCACCCTGGATCGGGACAGTGGTGGGCGCGAGGGCGGTTTCGGGCATGACGAACACACTCCTTGGCATGGCTGAACACATGAGTCGGGGGTCATGCGAAGTACCCGTTGGAGGAGTCTCACGGAGGCCGTGATGCGCGGAACGGGCAAGGCATAGCCTGGGCAGATGAACCCTGAGTGATCCACCGGTCACTGACTATACTTACATGATGCTGCTCGATTATCGAACTGTCAACGATAATCCAAAAGAACTTGGTCTAGAATCTCACCATGCACAGCCCCTTCAGCCCCACAGTGCGTCGACGACGACTGGCGCGCGAGCTTCGGCGACTACGTGAGTCACAGGGATTGAAGTTGTCTGTGGCTGCGAAAACCGCAGACGTACCTCAGTCCACACTCAGCAACATCGAGGGTGCGGACGCACGCCGCATCAAGGCGCGGGACATCGATGCCCTCGCTGGCCTGTACGGAGCCTCAGACGATGTCCGTACAGCGCTTCATGAGCTTGCGAAAGAGTCCAAGGAACAAGGCTGGTGGTCCAGTTACAAGGACGTCTTCGGCAATAACGCCATACCGGACTTCGAGGTCGAAGCCTCCATGATCCGGACCTATCAGTGCCAAGTCGTCCCTGGTCTTCTACAAACCCCCAGGTACAGCGAATCCGTCTTTCGAGGCGGACGTGCGTACTCGGATGACGAGGTCAGGCGCAACGTTGATGCCCGGCTACAGCGCCAGCAAGTCCTGGGCCGGTACCAGCCACCGCACTTTTGGGCTGTGATCGACGAAGCGGCCTTGAGAAGGCGACTCGACGATCCAGAGATCATGCGCGAACAACTACAGCACCTGCTGGACATGGCAACCAGAAAGAACGTGGACATCCAGGTGTTGCCCTTTGATGCAGGTATGCACGCTGGGTTGTCTGGTTCGTTCGTCTTGTTGGACTTCCCTAACCCTGCTGATCCCTGCATCGCCTACACCGAATCTGCAACAGCCAGCCTTTTTGCTCAAGATTCTGATGACGTGCAACGCTATGTCACGATTTTCTCGCACCTGAATTCAGCAGCGCTGCAAGCTTCGCGCACCACCCAGTTCATCCAGCAGATCATGGAGCAGGAGAAACTGACATGACCACCAGAGCCGGGCTGAGGTTCTTCAAATCCAGTTACAGCAGTGACCGGGTCGAATGCGTCGAGGTCGCTCACATTCCCACGAACTTCCAGAAGAGCAGCTACAGCGGACACGCTCAGAACTGTGTTGAGGTCGCCGAACTCCCCTGCGGCGCGGCCATCCGCGACTCCAGGCACCCCACCGCCGGATACCTCCCCTTCCCCGCCCCCGAGTGGACCGGCTTCCTCTCCTCAGCTCTCTCCCGCTAGGACCACCAACACCGACTTCCCTAAAGCGAGTACGGCCCGGGCTAGAGACCAGGCTCGGGCCTTCCCCTTTCCCGCCGCGTGATCGTTGCTGTCTCCGCTGCGCGCGTTAAGGCGGTGTCGTGTCCCCTTACGCCGTGGCAAGTGACTTCGACCCGCTTCGCTCCAACGGCGGTTGGGGGCTGTCGGGTGAGGGGAGGGTGGTTGGGGTCCAACCCCTCCGGCTGTGGCCGGCCGAATCCCTGAGCCTTCGTCTGGTGGGAATCGGTGCGTGCGTCCCCGCATGCGTCGGCAGAGAAACGAAGGGCCAAAACGGGTTAGTGATGGCCTGCGCGCCTCCCCGCGGTCGACCCCTCTGACGCTTCGGGCAACCAGCCGGTATTGCTGGGATGCCACCCCCTCTCAGAGCCATTTTCGGCGTAGAAGGTGGCTCTGAGAGGGGGTGGCGATCGGTTTCGGGCCCTGAGGCAGGCAACAGAGCCCCGAAGAAAAACCTACGGTGGCAGCGCTCAAGCAGACCTCCGCCGGCGACGGCCGTGGGCCTTCGTCCAGATTTCCGCCCCAGTCAGGGCATCTACTCCGGCGGCCCGGCTGTCCCTACTCCGGAAGCGCTTCGGGCTTTTCCGCCGCTCCCAATGATTCGGCGATGGCGGCGAACTCGGCGAGCGCGGCTTGCAGGTCCTCCACGATCTCGGCGGCGATGACCTCGGGCGGCGCTAGCGAGTCGACGTCGTCGAGTCCGGGGTCCCGCATCCAGGTGATGTCCAGGTTCACCTTGTCGCGCGCCAAGAGCTCTTCGAGGGTGAACGCCTTGAACCGCTCGGTCTCGACTCGCTTCTCACGATCCTCGCCCGGCTTGTAGCACTCGACGAAGTCATCCAGATGCGCCCTGGTCAAGGGGCTCTGTTTGAGGGTGAACCGCTGCCCGGTACGGAAGTCGTAGACCCACATCTTCTTGGTCCAAGACTCGCCGGAGGTCCGCGCCGGTTTCCGCTCGAAGAACAGAACGTTCGCATTCACCCCACCCGCGTAGAAGATGCCCGTGGGCAGGCGCAACATCGTGTGCAGGTCGAACCGTTGGAGCAACCTGCGCCGGTTGCTCTCCCCCGCACCACCCTCGAAGAGCACGTTGTCCGGCAGCACCACGGCGACTCGGCCATGGATCTCTAGAAGCGAAGCGATGTGCTGGAGGAAGATGAGCTGTTTGTTGGTGGTGGTGACCCGGATACCGCCCTGCTGAATGTGCTCGCGCTGCTCGGGGGTGAGGGGTCCGAGTTCGGCTTGCTTGAGGATGTGGGCGTGCGCGGCGAGGAGGAAACCGCCGGTGCCGACGGAAGGGTCGGTGATGGTGTCGCCTGCGGTGGGTTGAACACAGTCCACCATGGCGTCGATGAGCGCGGGGGGTGAAGTACTGTCCGGCGCCGGTTTTGGTGTCCTCCGCACCGGCTTCCAGGAGGGCCTCATAGGCGTCGCCGTTGACATCGACTCCTTGGAGGGACCAGTTCTCCTTGTCGATGTAGTCCTGGACCAGACGCTTGAGCTTGGCCGGGTCCTGGAGTTTGTTCTGTTCCTTGCGGAAGATCAGACCCAGTGTCCCCGGCTGGTTGCCAAGTTCTTCGAGCAGGTGCCAGTAGGCATTCTCATGGCCGCGTCTCAAAGTCCCCTAAAGAAGCTTGGGACGACCCGGTATTCAGCGCTTGGGAGGCCAATGATGACAAAGTGCGCAAAACCGTTCATTGCGCCCGCAATGTCTCCTGACCAGCACTGGACCGCCCGCTCTTGCCCGTTCTCCCGTGACCCGTGTCCTCGTCCTGTGGCAGGGTGACGTCAGGCGTCATCCCTCCCGGAATCCCTCCTGATCATCAGAAAGGCGTCTCGACACCGTGAAAGCCTCCGAGACACCGTTGCTCGACCTACTCGACCAGGGCCACCAGTTCGTGATCCCGATCTACCAGCGCGCTTACTCTTGGTCCGCGTCCGAGTGCGACCAACTGATGGCCGACATCGAGCGCGCGGGCAGCAATGACACGCTGAAGTCCCACTTCACCGGGTCGATCGTGCACGTGGAGAAGGGCTTGTCCAACCTGACCACTCAGGAGCCCAACCTGGTCATCGACGGGCAACAGCGGATGACCACGGTGACGCTGTTGATCGCCGCCTTGGCCCGCGTCCTGGACGGGTATCCGGAGGGAGAGCGTGAGCCGTGGAAGGGGTTCTCGCCCAAGAAGCTGCGCAAGCGCTACCTCGTGAACGACGACGAGGACGGTGAGGAGTACTTCAAGCTCCTGCTCTCGGAAAAGGACAAGGACACCTTGAAGGCGATCGTCGGCGATGCCCCTTTGCCCTCGGACGCCTCCGAACGTGTGCACGAGAACTTCGAGAGCTTCCTGAAACACCTGAGCAAACCGGACACGGACCTCGCGGCGGTCTGCCGGGGTTTGGCGAAGCTGGTCGTCGTCGACATCCGCTTGGACCGCACGCACGACAATCCGCAGTTGATCTTCGAGTCCATGAACTCGACCGGGTTGAGGCTGACCCAGGCCGACCTGATCCGCAACTTCGTGTTGATGGGGCTGAAGCCCAAGGTGCAGGAACTCCTGTACACCACCTACTGGCGGCCCATGGAGAAGGACTTCGGCCAGGCCGCCTACGAGAAGCAGTTCGACGACTTCGTCCGGCACTACCTCACGGTGGTGACCGGGGAGATCCCGCGCATCGGAGACGTCTATGGGGCCTTCAAGACGTACTCGCGACGCCACGGTGCCGATGGGGGGACGATCGATTCACTGGTCAAGGAGCTCCGCTCCTACGCCTCGCGGTACTGCGCCGTCGCCCTGGGACACGAGCAGGACAAGGAGCTCGCCGCGGCCTTCCGGGATCTGCGGGAGATCAAGGCGGACGTGGTCTATCCGTTGCTGCTGGAGCTCTACACCGACTACCAGCACGAGGTCCTGACCAGGGATGAACTGATCTCGATCGTCGGCATGGTCACGTCCTACATCTTTCGCCGCGCGGTCTGCCGTGTACCCACCAACTCACTGAACAGGACGTTCAGTACCTTCACGAAGGCGATCGACAAGGAACGGTACGTCCCGAGCGTCCAGGCCCACTTCCTGGGGTTGAAGAGCTACCGCGCGTTTCCCACCGACAAGGACTTCATCGACGAACTGACCAGCGGCAACATGTACAACTTCCAGCGCAGGTCCTATCTCCTGCGGCGGCTGGAGAACTTCGGCCGCAAGGAACGCGTGTCGATCGAGGACTACACGATCGAGCACATCATGCCGCAGAACGAGAACCTCTCCCGAGAGTGGCGCGACGACCTCGGTGGGGACTGGGCCCAAGTCCACACGCGCTACCTGCACACACTCGGCAATCTGACGCTGACCGGTTACAACTCCGAATACGGCGATCTCCCGTTCGCCGAGAAGCGCGACATGCTCGGTGGTTTCCGGGAGAGTCCGCTTCGGCTGAACCAGGGGCTGGGCACGCTGAACACCTGGGATGAGGAAGGGATCGTGGGGCGCGCCGAGAGGTTGGCCGCATGGGCGCTGAAGGTCTGGCCCCGCCCGGCCCTCCCCGAGGGTGTCGCGGCGACCGACGTGCCTAAGCCCGAGTCGAGTTACACCATCGAGGACCATCCGAACCTGTCACGCCCCACCCCACGGGCACTCTTCGAGAAGTTCAGGGGAGAGGTGCTCGCTCTGGACGATGCCGTCAGTGAAACGTTCCTGAAGAACTATGTCGCCTACAAGACCGAGACCAACTTCGTCGACGTGGTCCCGCAGACCGAACGACTGAAGCTCATTCTGAACATGCCGTTCGAGGCACTGCACGACGAACGTGGCATCGCCTTGGACGTGACCGGCAGGGGCAAGTGGGGCAACGGAAACGTTCAGATCGACCTGAACGAACAGTCGGACCTCAACCACATCATGGGCCTCGTACGACAGGCGTACGAGTACCAGGTCGGTGTCTGAGCCGTCTGGTGCGATCAGACCGATACGCCGATCGAAGCTACTCAAAACCGATCACCTCCGCGTGGAGAGGCGATCGGCCCGAGACGGAAGGGGGCGCCGGCCCCACCGTCCCCTTCCAACAGGAAACGTCCTGAAGGAAGGCTCGGGCGGGACCGACCCTGGGCATCGCGCTGGTCGAGACGCCCTCGGCTGCTTACGGGTCAGCCGACGGCGCCCGTCATGGCGGGCAGGTAACCCTCGGAGTGACCGGCCTTGTTGGGGTGGTAGGACTCGTTGATGGGAACGGTGGTGCCGTTGATCCACGGCTCGTCGGCGCAGACCCGGTTGCCCTCGAAGCCGCCACGCACGTCGACGTAGGTCAACCCCGCCGCCGCCACACGGTCTTCGATGCCGCCCGCGAGGACATCGGCCATCTGGTTCAGCCTCTCGCGCTTGGTCTCGCCGATGCTACCGACGCCGCATGGTCCGAGCTCGAACAGGCTCGGGTAACCCAGGACCACGACCTGTGCCTGGGGCGCGGCCTCGGTGATCGCGGCGTAGGTCTGGTCCAAAAGGCCGGGCAGTACGTCGCGGACGTCGTTCTCGGCCTCCTCGCCTCGCTCGTCACAGGCGGCGTCGCTGCCGGTGCGGCAGGTGGTGATGACGTCGGCGAATCCGACGTCGTTTCCGCCGATGGTGATGGAGACCAGGTTCGTTTCCGGGGTCAGGGCGGATATCTGGTCGTTGAGCACGTCGGTGGTGGTGGCTCCGGCACAGGCGACGAAATCGAAGGAACCGGGCGCGTGGGAGGCGGCCCAGAGCTCGGGAAAGGCCGAAGGCCCTCGCTTGCAGTCACCGGAGTCGTCGTAGTCGCGGGTTCCCAGACCGGAGGAGTAGGAATCACCGAGCGCGACATAGTTGATTTCGGCGGTTTCCGCCGACACGGGTGCGGCGAAGATCAGGGGGATGAAGGCAAGGCCGGATACGGCCGCCAAGGCACGACTGACGGACAAGGGGGTCTCCGCTCGATGAGGGGGATCGGGGGCTGATAGTGCGGGTGTCGTGCGATATCAGCGCTGGCGAAGAACGGGGAGTTGGCCAGTGCGATATCGATTGAATGGTCGGGGATAATGAAATGAACATCGGAAGTTTGGGGGCAAACTACCGACCGGGCTCATGATTCCTCATGGGATTGCGCAATGACAAGACCTACTGGCATTGACTTACACGGCGCGGATCAGGACGACCGGAAGAACCCTGTCAGAGGAGGGTGGGGGTGATGGGGCAGGAGACCCCGGAGGCCCAGAGGACGGAGACCGGGGGTTCGGGTGGTGGGGTGACTCCGGCGGCGGACAGGAGGTTTCCGTCCAGGTGGAGCAACTCCGCCTGATGCAGGGGCCAGGGGCGGTGGCTCACGCGCACCCACCAGGTGCGGCCCACATGGCGGGTGTGCAGGCCCCAACGGGCGGTGAGGAAGTGCTCCAGTCGGCTCGGATCGGGTAGGGGATCGCCGACTCGTAGGCTCCAGGAACCGGAGGCCATGCCGGGGAAGCGACGGCGGACCGCACCGGCGCGCCGGCCGTCGGGTCCGCTGCGCAGGGATACGTCCGACCAGGTGTAGGGCAGGCCGGACAGGCTACGGGCGGCCGCGACCACGGGGGCGGAGTCGGCGTCCATGGTCAGGAAGACCACCCCGCGTCGCCCATGTTCGTCCACGGAGTACAGGCGCACGTTGACCTCGGCGAAGGCGCCGGCGGGCACGCTGCCCAGGGCCAGGGTGCTGGGTACGCGGAAGGCGACCAGGCCCACGTAGGTGGACCCATCGAGGGTGTCCGGGCCGGTCCCGGCCGGGAGCAGGTGCGCCACGGCATCGGGTTCCACCCGCCAGTGCACGAAGGCGACGTCCACCCAGGCCTGCCGCAGCGGTGCCGGGCCCGGCATGGGTGGAGGCAGGTGGGAACGGGCGTCCCACCGGCGGGTTCGAGTGGCCGTCTCCATACGACACATCCTGCCTTGTGGGGAGGGCGCCGGGGCTCCCGAAGGGTTCGTGTCCGTATGCTGGCCGGCGGTCCGGGTGACCACTGAGCGGCTCAGGGTGGACCGGGTGGAGGCCTCCGCCTCCGAGTTGAAGGATCTCGTCGAAGGAGCCCGATGGAGTTCACCGGCCTCAGTGCCTTTCCGCTCACCCCGTTCACCTCTGAAGGCGAGGTCGACGAGGCCGCGTTCGTGGGTCTGGTCGACCGCCTGGTCGCGGCCGGGGTCGACTCCATCGCCCCGCTCGGGTCGACCGGTTCGTACGCCTACCTGAGCCGGGAGGAACGCGCCCGGGTGGCTCGGGTGGCGGTCGAGGCGGCGGGGGACGTTCCGGTGATGGTGAGCGTCGGGGCGGCGCGGACCCGGGACGTGCTCGCCCACGCCGAGGACGCGCAGGCGGCGGGGGTTTCGGCGGTGCTGCTCGCACCGGTCTCCTACCAGCCGCTCACCCCGGAGGACGTGTTCGGGTTGTACGAGGAGGTGACCCGGGAACTGTCGGTGCCATTGGTGGTCTACGACAACCCCGGCACCACGCGTTTCACCTTCACCGATGACCTGTACCGGGCCGTGGCGGAGCTTGCGGGGGTGGCCTCGATCAAGATCCCCGGGGTACCGGTCGATCCGGGGGCGGCGAGCGAGCGGGTGGGAGGCTTGCGAGAGCTACTGCCCGAGCACGTGACCATCGGGGTCTCCGGCGATCCGTTCGCCGCGACCGGACTGAACGCCGGGTGCGAGACCTGGTATTCGGTGATCGGTGGAACCCTTCCCGAGGCGAGCCTGGCGATCAGCCGCGCCGCGAGCGCGGGTGACGCGGCGGGCGCGGTGGCGGCCTCGGAGCGGTTGCGGCCGCTGTGGGACCTGTTCGCCGAGCACGGAAGCCTGCGCGTGGTCACCGTGGTCGCCGAACACCTGGGCCTGGTGCGTGGGCCGAGCCTGCCCTCCCCCATCCGTGGGTTGTCGGGACGGGCGCGGGCGAGGGTGGTCGCCGTGGTGGAGGAATCGGGGTTGGAGGGGTAGGGGCGCCTCACATCTCCGTGCGCGGTCACGACCCCGGCGGTACGGTCTCGTCTTCGTGACGAAACTCTGACCGGAAACCGTTCTCCGGCCCGGTTCCGGTGGGCCCGGTCGACGCGTTTCACCGCCCGCGGGAGGCGGTTCGCACTGGCATAGGGTGTGGCGGCGGGTTCGCGCCGCACGCCGGTCCCCGGTCGTTCCCGCGGTCGGACAGGACGCGAAGGACACGGAACGAGGTGGCAGGGTGGCTCGCTGGTTCGGCGGACGCTGGAGGAAGAAGGCCGATCCCGGGGAGGTCGCGGAGGCCTCGGGTGCGGCCGATTCCGCCGGGCGGTCCGCTCAGGGCCCGGAGGATTCGGGGGACCTCGAACCCGCGTCCGTACCGCCCGGCCTCTACGACGGGGCCGACGAGTTGATGGATCGGGCACACGCCCACCTGGACCAGGACGAGTTCGCGCGGGCCGAGATCCTCTTCGACGCGGCCGCGGACGAGTACCGTCGGGCCACCGAATCCCTGGGCACGCGTCGGGCCTCGGGCGAGGTCGTCTTGAAGATCGCCATGGCGTCGCGGACGCGCGGCAAGGCGCTCATCGAGCTGGGCCGTTTCGAGGACGCCGTCAACGCGGGGGCGGAGGCGCTCGCACTGCTCCAGCAGTTCATCCCCGACCAGGACTTCGAAGCGCTGGTCCGGGACGCCCCCGAGCTCGCCGACAACTACGCCTCGACCCTGGACGACGTGGTCGTCGCCCGGGTGAACGCCACGGTGCGGGCGGCGCAGGAGGAGCGCGCCGACCCCGAACTGCTGGAGGAGACGCTCCTGCACGCGAACGCGGCGCTGACCGTGCGCAACCTCCTGCTCGACCGCGACGCGCCCCGGACCTGGCCCGGGCTGGCGGGGGCCCTGGTGTCCTTGGGGCACCTGGAGATGTTGCTGGGCGACGGGGGCAAGGGGGTGCCGAGGGTGACCAAGGCGAACGCGATCCTGCTGAACGTGGACGCCACCGACCCGCTCAAGCGCAGGGCGGCCGAGGCCCTGCGTGCCGCCGAGGGCCTCTACCCGGAGATCCTGAACGAGAACCCGGTGCCCACGGACCCGCGCGAGGCCCTGTGAGCACCCACCGATCCTGAGCCGCCGGTCGTCGACAGGCGTGCGGGTCGTCCACGGGCGGGTCGGTGTGGCCTGGCGGAGGGCTGGGCCGACGTGCCGGGACGTGCTCACCCTCACTCCGGCCGCTCGCGCCCCCTCGTCGCGGTCCCGCCGTCGTCGGGACGAAGGCGAGCGCCTTCGACGTCGACGTCGGGCAGCGCCCGGTCCAGCCACTTCGGTAGCCACCACGCCGCCTTCCCGAAGAGGGCCATGACCGCGGGGACCAGCGTCATCCGGACCAGGAAGGCGTCCACCAGCACACCGACCGCCAGGGCGAAGGCGACCGGCTGGATGGTGGTGTTGTCGCTGAAGACGAACGAGGCGAACACCGCGATCATGATGACGGCCGCGCACACCACGACGCGAGCACTGGCCCGGAACCCGGTCACGACGGCGTGGCGCGCGTCGCCCCCGTGCACGAAGTCCTCACGCATCCGGCTGACCAGGAAGACCTCGTAGTCCATGGCCAGCCCGAACAAGGTACCGATCAAGACGATGGGCAGGAACGACAGCAACGTTTCGGTGGGGGTGACGCCCAGCAGGTCGGCGCCGTGGCCCCACTGGAAGACCGCGACGGTGGCGCCCAGGGCCGCACCCATGCTCAGCACGAAGCCCAGCGCGGCCTTGACCGGGACCAGGATGGAGCGGAAGACCAGCATCAGCAGGATCAGGGCCAGGCCCACCACGACGATGAGGAAGAGGGGCATGGCCTCGGAGAGGCGTTCGGAGGTGTCGATGCTGGTCGCGGTCGCCCCTGTCACGGAGATCTCGGCGCCGGTGCCGTCCTCCCAGCCCGACCGGGCGTCGCGGATCTCGTGCAGCAGGTCCTCGGTGGCCACCGCCGAGGGGCCCTCGTGCGGCACGGCCACGACCATGGCGGTGTCCTCGTCGTCGTTGTGGAGCGGAGGCCGTACCTCATCGACGCCGTCGAGGTCCTCCAGGTTTTCCCGGACCCGGTCGGCGTCGTCGGTGTCCGGCGATTCCACCACCACCAGGAACTGGGCGTTGTACCCTTCCCCGAACTCGTCGGTGATGATGTCGTAGGCCCGATGCTGGGTGCTGTCGGGGGCGCTGGACTCGTCGGTGGGCAGGCCCAGTCGCATGCCCAGGAGCGGGAGCATGGTCAGGCCCAGCACGACGAGCACGGCGACGGTGATGGGCAGTGGGTGTCGGGTGATCACGCCGGCCCAGCGGGAGCCCAGGGTCGATTCGGCGGTCAGGGCTCGTTGGGCACGCCTGCCCAGGACCGGCACTCGGCCCGTGTTCAGGTGGGATCCCAGTAGGCCCAGGATGGCGGGGAGCAGGGTGAGCGCCACCAGGACGGCGAAGGCCACGGTCATCGCCGCGGCCACACCCATGACGGTCAGGAAGGGGATCCGCACGATGCCCAGGCCCAGGAGCGCGATCACGACCGTGATACCGGCGAAGGTGACGGCGCTGCCGGCGGTACCGATGGCGCGGCCCGTGGATTCCTGAGGATCCATGCCGTCGGAGAGCTGTTGGCGGTGGCGGGCCAGCACGAACAGGCTGTAGTCGATGCCCACGGCCAACCCCAGCATCAGCGCCAGTAGAGGGGCGGTGCTGGTGAGCTCCAGGACTCGGGAGAGCGCGTAGAGCAGGCCCATGCCGGCGCCGGCACCCGCCAGGGCCATGAGGAGGGGGATACCCGCCGCGACGATCGCCCCGAAATTGACCACCAGGACGATCAGGGCGACCACCAGACCGACGCCCTCGCCTCCCTTGACACCGGCGACCTGTGCCGCGGTGATGGACTGTCCGCTGTACTCCACGGTGAGACCGGAGGCCTCGGCCTGGGACCCGCTGTCGAGCAACTCGTCCACGACCCGGGGCGGCACGCTGCCGTCGGGGTCGGTGAACTGGACGGTGAGCAGGGCCGTGCTCTCGTCCTCGGAGACGACCGGGATCTGTTCCCAGACCTGTTCGTCGAGCTCTTCATCGGCCTCGGCGGGCAGGTCGTCTTCGGTGATGGCGCGGTCGACCTCGGCTTCCACCCGGGGGCGGACCTGGTCCTCGTCGAACGCGGGCGCTTGGGCCCGGACCTGTTCGCGCGCCTGTTCCTCGGCCTGTTCCAGTGCGTCGTCACGGCCGGGGGCGCCTTCGGGGAACTGCGCCTCCACGGCGGAGCGCGCCTGTTCGACCGCCTCGTCCTCGGCGTCAGAGAGCTCGGAGTCGTACTCCTGACGGGCCTGACGCATCCCCTGCTCCACCATCGTGGCGCGCAGTTCGTCGCTCTCCAAAGCGGTTTCGTGGCCCTGGTCGTGGAGGTCGAAGGGGTCGGTGACCGATTCGACTCCGTCGAGGTCCTCGATGTGCGCGGCGGTGGCGCGCACGGCCTCCTCGTAGGTGTGGGAGGTGACCTCCTCTCCCTCGGGTGCCTGGAGGACGACGGTGGCCTGCCCTCCGCTACGTTCGGGAAAGCGTTCCTGGAGGGCGTCCACGGTGTCCTGGGATTCGGTACCCGGGATGGAGAAGGAGTCGGAGACGGGGGCCCGGAAGACGAACGCGGCCGTGCCCAACGCCGCCACGAGCACCACCCAGGCCAGGACCACCGACCATCGGTGCCGGTAGCAGAACTTACCCAGGTGGTAGAGGAACGTGGCCATCGCGCTCGACCTTTCGTGAGTGGGTGGTTCGAACGTGCGTGATCCGGCTACCTTCGATTTTCGTCGCCTTCCGCGATGAAATCCTCACACCGGGTGATGGATTCTTGTGTTTCGTGGGGGGCGTGTCGCCCGAACGCACTGCGGGAGGCCGATTCGGGAGCGAGGAAGCAGGAGGTTCCGGGAACACCGGCGCCGACACCCACCGCCCTGACGGTGTACGCGGGGTGAGCAACCGGTGAACGTCGCCGGGCGGCTCTCCCCCGCTCTGGACACCGTCCGTCCCACCGCACAAGGATCGGTTCCCTGCCGGGCCACGAGCACCGAAGGCCCGGTATGGCAGGAGGATCCGCGGGTTCGGGAGGGACCAGGGTGAGCCGACCGACAGGCACACGGTGGCGGCCGGCCCATACGGGGCTGGTCGGCGCCCTGGCCACGCTGGTGGGTGCGGGCACCGCCTTGCAGGAGGTGCCCGGGCTGTTCCCGGAGGGCGCCGGGGTGTGGGTCGCGTTGTCGGGGTTGCTCGGCACCGCGGCCGCGGTCACCGGCCAGACCCTCCTGGAACGTGCGGATCACGCGCGGGCACCCGAACCGGATCCGATGTCGCGGCCACGACTGCGTCCACGGTTGCCGCCGCCCACCGACCACTTCACCGGGCGCGACGAACTCATGTCCGAACTGCCGGCCCTGTTCGACCGTTTCCCCCGACCCGGCGCCCGGAGCCTGGTGGACCGCTTTCCTCGTCCGGGTCGGGGAAACGACTCACGTGGTCCGTTGGTCATCGCGATCACAGGTGAGGGCGGCACCGGCAAGAGCGAGCTCGCGGTGCAGATCGCCGACCGGGTCGCGGACCGTTTCCCCGACGGGAAGATGGAGTTCGAGCTGTACGGCGCCGCGCCCCAGGGCCCGGCGGGTGGCCGCTCACCGCGAGCGCCCGAGGAGGTCCTCGCCGAGATGGTCAAGGAGATGGGCCGGCACCCCACCGAGGACGCCTCGTTGGAGGAACTCAAGGGGATGTGGCGGACCGCGACCGAGGAACGCCGACTGCTGCTGGTGTTGGACAACGCCAAGGACCACAAGCAGGTCGAGCCGTTGCTGCCCGGTGGGCGAGGATGCGCGGTGCTCGTCACCGGCCGCACCACGTTCGCCGGCGCCGACCGTTCCATGGTCCAGCGTCCGCTGGACACCCTCAGCGACAAGGAGGGGCTGGAGCTGATCGAGCGGTTGGTCTCGGCCTCGGGGCGCGCCCTGACCGAGGAGGACCGGGCGGCCCTGCCCGGGCTGGTCGAGGCCTGCCATGGTCTGCCGTTGGCGATCCGGCAGGTGGGAACGCAGATCACCCGCAGCAACTCCACGAGCGCCGCCGAACTCCTGACGGACATGCGCGAGTCGAGATTGCTGCCCGGGCTGTCCTCCTCCCTGGCCTTCGGTCTGCAACAGTGCGAACCCGGGGAACGGCTGCTGCTGGGCCGGTTGGCGGGCGCCGGGCTGACCACCTTCACCGCGTGGGCGGCCGCCGCCCTGGTCGACTCCGACGAGGAGGAGGCCATGGGCATGTTGGAGAACCTGAGCGACCGGTATCTGTTGACCTACCTGTACCGCAGCGCCGGGTTCAGGCGCTTCCAGCTGCATGACCGGGTCCGGGCCACCCTGCGGGGCGAGGGCCCGAACCTGTTGGGGATCCCCGAGGAGGAACGGCCGGACTGGTCGGCGGAGCGGCTCAAGATCGCGGAGCGGCGGTTGTTGGCCGCCTACGCGCGCCGGGCGGAGGCCGCGGCCCGACGGGCCGCCCCGCACGAGTGGAACGTGGGTGTCGCGCCCGCCGATCCTTCCGAGCCGGCCGACCGCTCCCGTATGGTCCCCGCCCCGGACGACCCCCTGGCCTGGTTGGAGTCCGAGCGACGCGGGTTCGAGGTGTGCTTCCAAAAGACCAGGCCGGGCCGGACCGGTGAGCCGGTCGACCCTCGGCTCATCGTCCACGGTCAACGGTTGCGGCGGGCGTTCGCCGTGCTGTGCCGGACCGGGCGCAGACACTGGTCCGCGATGCGCGTCGCCACCCAGGAGGCCACCGTTCTGGCCCTGGAGTCACAGGATCCGTCGGCCTACGGCGTGGCGTTGCTGGACCGGGCCGAGGTGGCGGGCGGGCACGGGGACCACGACACCGGGTACGAGCGGGCGCTGACCGCCCTGCACGTGTTGGAGGGGGTGGAGCCGGCGGTGGATCCGCGCCGGCTCGCGCGGGCGCACCGGGCGATCGGGGTGAACCTGTACCGCAGGGGCGACCTGGACGACGGGCGGGACGAACTGGAGGTGGCCAGGCGGATCTTCGAGGAGCACGACGATCCGTGGTGGACGGCGCGCACCTTGTGCAACCTGGCCGAGGTGGACCGTTTCCAGGGTCACCTGGAGCGGGCCTACGACCTGCTCTTCCAGGCGGAGGCGTTGATCGCCGGCTCGCGGGACCTGCCCGAGTTGTCGTCGCGGGTGCAGTTGCAGCGCGGTGAGGTGTTGCGGCTGCGCGGGTTCACGCTCAACGCCTGGTTCGTGCTGTCCGACGGGTTGGAGCAGCTGAGCCGGGCGTCGAACGAGTACTGGTACCGGGCGCGTTTCCTGCGTTCGTTGGGTCAGTTGTCCACTCGGGACCTCAATCGGGAGGCCGGGGAGTGCGAGCTGTTGTTCGCGCCCTGGCGTGCGCGGGATCGCAGGTCGCAGGCGCGGGACCCGCGATGGCGGGCCCTGCAGGAGACCAAGGTGCGCGCGCTGTTCGTGGAGGGGTATCCGGAGTACGCGGAGCGTTGCGCCCGTCCCGGGCCGTCGCGGTGGTCGTTGGGGCGGGCAGGACGGTTGCGGGACACCTGGAAGGTGGAGCGTCAGGTCGAACGGTTGCGCGAGGCCGAGCGCACGTTCGAGGAGATCGGCGATGACTGGGGGCGGTGGCGCACCTGCCTGGTGTTGGGCGAGGCGCTGCTGGACCACGGCGGTGGCGACGGCAAGGAGGAGTTCCTACGGGCCGCCCGGGGGTTCGAGGAGCTCGGCGACAAGTGGTGGCACGCGCGGGCGCACCGCCGGGCCGCGGAGTCGTTGCGACGGGCCGGTCGACTCGCGGAGGCCGAGGAGCTGGCGCGGGTGGCGATCGAGGGGTATCGCGGGCTGCGGCACCGGTCGGGGCGGCTGCGCGCGACGATCCTGCTGGCCGAGATCCTGGCGGTGCCCAACCCGGTGGCGGCGTGGCGGATCCTGGACCAGGCGCGGGCGATCGCGGAGGAAGGGGTGCTCTCGGGCGACGTCCCGGAGTCGCTGCTGCGGGAGATGGAGCGGTTGTCGCACCGGACCCGGGCGTTGAAGGAGGCCATCGAGAGCAGTCGGCCGAGTTGACGCGGCCAGAGCGCGAATGGCTCGCTCTCAGGGGCGCCAACGCAGGTGGACGTCGGGTTCGCGTTCCTCGTTGCGGGCGCCGTCGGTGCGTTCGACCTCGTCGAAGCCGTGCCGGGCGTAGAAGCGCAGTGCGGGCTCGTTGACCTGGAAACACCACAGGTCCAGGCCGTCGGGTCGCCGTTCCTTGGCCAGGTCCGCGAACCGGTCGCCCAGGCCGCGACCCCGATGATCGGGGTCCAGGTAGAGCTGGTCGAGGTCGGACCCGTCCAGCGCCATGACGCCCACCGGCCGTCCGTCGTGGGGCTGCGCCACCCAGGTCTCACAGCCGGGCAGGACCACGGCCGCGAACCAGGCGCGCACCTCGTCGTCGGTGTGCGCCCGGGACACGGTGGGCAGTGCGGCGGTGAAGGATCGCAACCACAGGTCGGCGACCACACGGGCGTCGTGGGCGGTCGCCCGGCGCAATGTCTCCATGCCGAAGATGATCCACGGTCGCGGGCCCGGGCGCACCGGGTTTTCCCGTGCCGTCGGTCGAGGCCGGAAGAGGTGTTCGGGGCCCGCCTTCCGAGGGATGAGGAAGGCGGGCCCCGTTCCGGTGCGGGTCAGGCCTTGAGCAGGTCCTCCACACCGGTGTCCGGAAGGCTGACGGTGACCTGGGTGCCCCACGGGTCCTTGGCGGAAATGGACCGGCCGTCGTCCGCGAAGCCGGTGCCCTTGGCCTTCAGGCGGGCGACCAGCGCGTCGAGGTCCTCGCGGGCCGGCACGGTGACCGCCACGTCGCCCAGGCCCAGGCGCGAGGCACGCGGGCCCACGCCCCGGCTGTTCCACGTGTTCATCGCGACGTGGTGGTGGTAGCCGCCCGCGGCGGCGAACAGGGCTCCGGGGTAGCTGCCCACGGTGGTCTCGAACCCGAGGGTGTCCACGTAGAAGTCGCGGGCCTGGTCGATGTCGCCGACCTGCAGGTGGACGTGGCCGACCAGGCCGGGCAGGCGGGGCGCGGAGTCCACGACGGTCTGGTCCAGGTGTTCGCGCAGGAAGGCGTTGGGGTCCAGGTACTCGGTGGCCATGCGCAGCTCGCCGCCGGGGGCGTAGCTCCACTGGGAGCGCGGACGGTCGATGTAGAGCTCGATGCCGTTGCCCTCGGGGTCGGTGAAGTAGAAGGCCTCGCTCACCAGGTGGTCGGAGGAGCCGACGAAGCGGCTGCGGCTGTCCTGGGCGGCGCGGTAGACCGTGGCGGCCAGGCTCTGTCGGTCCTCGAAGAGGAAGGCGGTGTGGAACAGGCCGGCCTCGCGGCGGTCGACGGCGGGCAGGTCCGGGGTGGAGATGAGCCGGACCATGGGTGTGGTGCCGCGGCCCAGGACCCGGTGGACGCGGCGGCCGTTCGCGCGTTCCTCCACCGGTTCGAGGGCGAGGGCGTTCGCGTAGTAGGAGCTCATCAGTTCGAGGTCGCCCACGTGCAGGGTGACCGCGTCCATCGCGGTGTCCGGGTTGAGGACTCGCGCGATGTCGTTGTTCTGCCGGGTCGTCGCGTTGGCGGCCATGACCTGGTTCCTTTCCGCAGGGGTCCGGGTGGTGCCTCGTCGCCCCACTCGCTTGAACACAGCATACCTTCCCAGGAAGATATTAGCTAGTCACTTGAGCTCTCAATTATTTAGCGACAGAGAAGTCCCCCTGTTCGGGGCACCTTCGACAAGCGCTCGGACCCCGCGCGCGGCAGACAGGACCAGGATCTTCTCGTCGTGGGCCTGGAGGCCGCCCCGGAACCCCCGGACCGGCCCGCCCGCCTCGCGGCGTCGGGCCGGTCCCCTACTTCGGTCAGTCGGTGGGCGCCACGCCCACGGCGACGGCCAGGTCCTGCCAGGACATGCCCGAGCCCTTGAACACGTTGGGCCGGTCGGTGCGGCGGGTGACCTCACCGCGCACCAGCGGGGCCAGTCCGACCAGGTCGTCGGCGTTCAGGGCGCCCTCCTCGATGGCGAGCACCACGTCACCGCACTCGCGCAGGGCGCTGTCGCGTTCCTCGACCACGACCTGGGCGCGGCCCATCAGGGCGGCGTCCAGTTCACGGCGATCGGCCTCGTGCGAGCCCATCGCGACGACGCAGGCCCCGTCGCGTACCAGGGAACCGTCGAACAACGGTTCGGCGCTGGAGGTGGCGCACACGACGATGTCGGCGTCGGCGACGTCGGCCGCCACGCCCGCCTCGGCGGTGATTCCGCGTTCGGCGAGTTCGGCCATGGCCGCCGCCACCTTGTGCGGGCTGCGGCCGACCATCCGGACGTCCTTCAGCGCCCTGATCCGGGCCATGGCGACGACGTGTTCCACCGCCTGGGGTCCGTTGCCGAACACCACCAGGCGAGAGGCCTCGGGGTCGGCGAGGTGGCCGGCCGCCACCGCGGAGGTGGCCGGGGTGCGCAGCGAGGTCAGGCTCACCCCATCGACGAACATCCGCGGGGTGAGCGTCTTGGCGTCCATGAGCACGTAGACGGCCTGGATGCGGGGCAGCCCCAGCGCGGGGTTGCCGGGCGTCACGGAGGCGACCTTGACTCCCACCCAGTCCCCCAGTGTCGAGGGCATGAGCAGCAGGTGCCCGGACCCGGCGTCGGAGTGGGAGCGCGCCGGGTCGTCGGCCGGGTCGAATCCCGCCTTCAGGGCCCCTTCGATCAGGGTGCGCGCGCGGTCGGGGTCGATCCGGCGGCGGACCTCGTCGGCGTCGACGAACGGCAGGCCGTTCACGACATCACCTCGGTTTCGTCGATGCCCTCGCGGCGTGCGATGGCGGCGGTCTCCTTGCGCACGACCGAGCCGGAGACGGCGACGGCGGTGAAGGAGATGACGGCCAGGATCACCAGGTAGGTCGCGATGGGCCACCAAGCGCCGTCGAAGCGGGCCAGCAGCCAGGTGGCCAGCAGCGGCGCGGTGCCGCCGGCGAGGGCGGCGCCGATCTGGTAGCCGAGCGTCACACCGGTGTAGCGGACCCGGGTCGTGAAGATCTCGGAGGTGAGGGTGCCCAGGGTGGCGGTGACCGGCGGCCAGGCCACACCGAGGGCGAGTACGACGGCCACGTACACGGCCCAGTTCATCTGTAGGTCGAGCAGCGTGAAGAAGGGGACGGCCATGGCGGCGATGATCACCGTGCCACCGAGGTAGACCTTCGTTCGGCCGAGGGTGTCGGAGAGGCGGCCCATCAGCAGGATGACGATGGTGCTGACGAACGCGCCGGCGCTGACCGCGTTGAGGACCACGGACTGCTGGATGTCGAGGGTGCCGGTCGCGTAGCTGACCACGAACGTGGCGAAGATGTAGAACGGCGCGGTCTCGACGACCTTGGCGCCCACCGCCACGAGGACGGAGCGCCAGTGGTCGCGCAGGGTGTCCTTGATGGGCAGCTTGGCGACGTTGCCGCTCTCCTTGGCCTCCCGGAAGGCGGGGGTCTCGGCCAGGCCCTTGCGGATCCACAGGCCGACGAAGACCAGGATGATGCTGGCGATGAAGGGGATGCGCCAGCCCCACGCCTCGAAGGAGTCGTTGGGGAGCATGCTGACCAGGCCGAACGCGATGGTGGACAGGAGCATGCCGATGGTGATGCCGGTCTGGGGCACCGATCCGAAGAAGCCTCGGCGCTCCTTGGGCGCGTACTCGTAGGCGAGCAGCAGGGCACCGCCCCACTCGCCGCCGATGGCCAGACCCTGGATGACCCGGCACAGGATCAGCAGCAGCGGGGCGAGCATGCCGACCTGGTCGTAGTTGGGCAGCAGGCCGATGGCGACGGTCGCGCCGCCCATCAGAGACAGGGTGATGACCAGGGTCTTCTTCCGACCGATGCGGTCGCCGATGTGGGAGAAGACGATGCCGCCGAACGGCCGGATGAAGAAGGTCAGGGACAGCGTCAGGTACGACAGCATCAACGAGATCACGGGGTCGTCGTTGGGGAAGAACTGCTTGTCGAAGATGAGCGCGGCGGCGGTGGCGTAGAGGAAGAAGTCGAACCACTCGATCGCGCTGCCACTGAGGCTGCCGATGAGCACACGGCGGTTGGTGGCCGGTCGGCCGACCGCGGACTGCGTGGGGGACACTCAGCGCTCCTCGTGTCGTGGACCACGTGATGTGGGCCTCATGATGCGAATAAGTGCAACGTACAATTTTACGTTGCACATGACAAGCCATCTGGGGTGACGCGATCAAGCCGTGACCTGCGAAGAGTCCATCACTCCGGGTTCTCGAGGCGACCCCGAAACGACCGCCAAGCCTGTGGGGACTGGCTTGGCGGGCCGTGGTCAGCTCTCCTCGCGCCCGGCCCACACCCCGCGCACGTGCCCCAGGTGCCGGCGCATCAACGCCTCCGCCCCGGCCACGTCCCGCGCCTCGATCAGGTCGAGCAGGTCGTGGTGTTCCCGCGCGGTGGCGCCCAGGCGCCCCTCCTCGTACAGCCGGCGCAACGCGGACAGACGCGCCATCCCGCGCAGCCGGCCCACCTCCTCGACCAGGCGCTGGTTCCCGGCGATGCCGAGCAGGCGCAGGTGGAAGGTGGTGTCGGTGGCGATGAACTCCTGCAGGTCCCCGGCCGCGGCGGTCTCGTTGAGACGATCGGCGAGCGGCCGGAGCAGGGCGACCTGTTCGGGTGTCGCGAGGGCCGCGACCCGCCCGACCGTGGGCACCTC
Source organism: Nocardiopsis sp. NPDC055879 (assembly GCF_053615935.1). Lineage (NCBI taxonomy): Bacteria > Bacillati > Actinomycetota > Actinomycetes > Streptosporangiales > Nocardiopsidaceae > Nocardiopsis > Nocardiopsis sp. NPDC055879. The sequence goes on along the minus strand of NZ_JBSHCT010000001.1, from coordinate 99,363 downwards.
GATGAGCTCGCGCACCTCGATGATCTCGTCGAGGGTCACCTCGCCCAGCTCGACCACGCGGTACCCGCGGTGCCGGAGGGTCTCCACGAGCCCCTCCTTGGTCAGCTCCATCATGGCCTCGCGTACGGGGGTGGCCGAGACGCCGAGACGTTCGGCCAGCGCGGGAGCCGAGTAGATCCGGCCGGGTTCGAGCTCACCGGCGACCATGGCCTGACGCAGCACCTCCGTCACCCGGGACCGAAGACTGCTGCTCTCGGCGAGCGACCCGATCACCGGCCGCTCGCGCGGCGCGTCGATGCTCATCTGGTGTTGTTCCTCCCCGCGCGGACTTGTGGCCTCCCAGGATGCCACGCCCACCCGCACGCGCCGTCGCCGCGTGCGGTCGCCATCCATCCCCGACCTACAATAGAGATGTTCCTATCATCTGGATGTTGTCAACATTCGGATCCCATCGTCCGAGAGGGCCGACCCGCATGCCACCGGTGACCACACCGCACGATCTACTCGTCCTGCACGGCCTGCGCGTCGTCGGGTTCTGCGACATCGAACGCCTGGCCGAGGCCACCGGGCTGAACCACGACGAGGTCGAGTCCGAGCTGATCGACCTGGCCGTGGCCGGACTGGTCACACGAACCCCCGGACCCTTCGGTGGTTGGGGCCCGACCGAGGCGGGCCGGATCTCCGACGCCGAGCGCGTCGGCGCCGAACTCGACCGGACCGGCGCCCGCGACCTGGCCGTGCGCACCCACAAGGCCTTCGAGGAACTCAACCCGGAGGCACTCGACCTGTGCGGCGCCTGGCAGCTGCGTCCCCTCGACGGGGTGGTCACCGCCAACGACCACACCGATCCCGCCTACGACGCCCGGGTGCTGGCGGCCTTCACCGACCTCGAACGCCGACGCGACGACGTCTGCGCGGACCTGGCCCTGGCCCTGCCCCGGTTCGGGCGTTACCGGGTGCGGCTGTCCGAAGCGCTGGAGCGGGCCCACGCCGGTGAACTCGACCGGGTGGCCGACGCCACCGACTCCTTCCACACCGTGTGGTCGCAGTTGCACGAGGACCTGCTCGCCACCCTGGGGATCCCCCGATGAGCCCCGAGGCGCGTTGGACGCGCCCGCTCACGGTGGACGAGACGGGGACCCCCGAACTGCTGGGCGCCAAGGCGCACGGGCTCGTGGGCCTGATGCGGCTGGGATCGCCGGTTCCGGCGGCCTTCGTCGTCACGACCGAGGCCTGCCGCGCCTTCCTCGACTCCGGTGTGTTCCCCCCGGGACTGGACGCCGAACTCGACCTCGCCCTGGCCCGGTTGGAGTCCGTCACCGGCCGGACCTTCGGCGATCCCGGCCCCGGCTCCGGCCCCGTTCGCGCTCTGACGGTGTCGGTGCGCTCCGGGGCGAGCGTGTCCATGCCGGGGATGATGGACACCGTCCTGGGCCTGGGCACCGGTTCCGACCCCGGGGAGGAGGTGCGGGCGGCGATCCGCTCCGTGTTCGCCTCCTGGCACACCCCGCGCGCCCGCACCTACCGGACCCTGCACGGCATCCCGCACGACCTGGGCACCGCCGTCGTCGTGCAGGCCATGGTGGACGGAGACCGGGACGAACACAGCGGGGCGGGGGTGGCGTTCGGACGCGACCCGAACTCCGGGGCGCCCGGCCCCTACGGCGAGGTGCTGTTCGGAAGTCGCGGCGACGCGGTGGTCTCCGGGGGGCGCCGCACCCTGCCCCTGGACGATCTGGCCCACCGCGAGCCCGGGGTGTGGGCCGACCTGACACGTGCGCTGACACTCATCGAGAAGGACCTGCGCGACACCTGCTACGTGGAGTTCACCTTCGAGTCCGGCCGGCTGTGGCTGTTGCAGGCCCGCCCGGGCCGGTTCACGGGTGCGGCGGCCGTGCGAGTGGCGGTGGACCTGGTCGACGAGGGAACGCTGACCCGGCGGGAGGCGCTGCTGCGTGTGACGCCCGCACACCTGGGGCGGGCGCGGGTCCCGCGCGTGGTGCCGCCGCCCGGGGTGGAACCGCTCGCGCGTGGGATCGGCGCGGTCCCCGGTGTGGTGACGGGTCGGGCGGCCACCACCTGCGAGGCGGCGGTCCGGATGGCGGCCGAGGGCCCGGTGGTCCTGGTGCGTCCGGAGACCTCCCCCATGGACATGAGCGGGTTGGCCGCGGCGGCGGGTGTGGTCACCGAACGGGGCGGACCGGCCTCGCACGCGGCGGTCGTGGCTCGTTCCCTGGGCAGGCCCGCCGTGGTCGGCGTCGGCGCGCACACGCTCACCGACGGGGACCTCGTCACGGTCGACGGCACCGCCGGCCTGGTGGTCGCCGGCCGCTCGGAGGTGACCACCGAAGCCGCGCTCCCCCACCTGCGCAGGCTGCTCATCTGGGCCGACGAGGTCTCCGGCGAGGACCCCGACCTGCCCGAGGTCGAACGGCTCCGCGCCGCCCATCGGGTTCTCGATCGCCACCGACCCGAAACTCTCCGCACACCACTTCGTCCAAAGTGTTGACGAAGTGCTGTGACGCCGGCAACGTACGCAGCACCTGCCAGGGGACGAGTGATCGGAGACCCACCGTGCATGACGACCGGCGGCTGATCGAGGCACGACTGGAACGGGCTCTGCGGGAACGGGTGTGGCCCGCGGTGCATGGAACATCGGTCCCCTTGGAGGTGGCGCGCTGGGACGCGCCCGGGGAACCGGTACCGGCGGCGGAGGGGATCGCCGCACCCCACGAACCCGCCCGGGTGGGTGACGCCTGGGGGCCGGCGTGGGGCACCACCTGGTTCCGGGTGCGCGGCCGGGTGCCCGCCGGATGGGCCGGTCGACGGGTGGAGGCGGTGGTCGACCTCGGGTTCGACGTGGGCATGCCCGGTTTCCAGAGCGAGGGGCTGGTGCACCGCGCCGACGGCACCGTGGTCAAGGGCCTCAACCCGCGCAACGCGTGGATCCCGGTCGGTTCCCCCGTCGACGGCGGCGAGGAGGTGGAGTTCCACGTGGAGGCCGCCGCCAACCCCGTCATCCTCGACGACCCGCCGTTCCAGCCCACCGAGCTGGGCGGCGGACGCGGCCCCGACGACGAACCCCTGTACCGGTTGGCCCGCGCCGACCTGGCGATCTTCGAGAGCCGGGTGTGGGAGCTCGCCCTGGACCTGGAGGTGGCCGGCGGGCTGGCGCGCGAACTCGACGAGGGCGATCCCAGGCGCTGGCGGCTGTTGCGCGCGCTGGGCCGCACCCTGGACGCGCTGGACCCGCAGAACGTGCCCGGCAGCGCCGAGCGCGCCCGTGAGGTGTTGGCCCCGGAGCTGGCCTCACCCGCCACGGCCGGAGCGCACCGGATCTCGGCGGTCGGGCACGCCCACATCGACTCGGCGTGGCTGTGGCCGCTGCGCGAGACCGTCCGGAAGGTGGCGCGCACCAGCGCCAACGTGGTGGGGTTGATGGACGACCACCCCGAGCTGGTGTTCGCGATGTCGCAGGCCCAGCAGTGGGCGTGGATCAAGGAGCACCAGCCGGAGCTGTTCGATCGGGTGGTGAAGGAGGCCGAGGCGGGCCGGTTCGTTCCGGTGGGCGGCATGTGGGTGGAGTCCGACACCAACATGCCGGGGGCGGAGGCGCTGGCCCGTCAGTTCGTGTTCGGCAAGCGGTTCTTCCGTGACGAGTTGGGCGTGGACACCCAGGAGGTGTGGCTGCCGGACTCCTTCGGGTACTCGGCGGCCCTGCCACAGCTGGTGCGGTTGTCGGGGTCGCGTTGGTTCCTCACCCAGAAGATCTCGTGGAACCAGGTCAACCGGTTCCCCCACCACACGTTCTGGTGGGAGGGGCTGGACGGCACCCGGGTGTTCACGCACTTCCCGCCGGTGGACACCTACAACGCGGAACTGACCGGGGCGGAGCTGGCGCACGCCTCCCGCAACTTCCGGGACAAGGGCGGGTCCTCGTACTCGATGGTGCCGTTCGGGCACGGGGACGGCGGTGGTGGGCCCACCCGCGAGATGTTGGGCCGGGCCGCGCGATTGCGGGATCTGGAGGGATCGCCTCGGGTGACGATCGAGCACCCCGAGGAGTTCTTCGAGCGGGCGCACGCCGAGTACACCGACGCCCCGGTCTGGTCGGGCGAGCTGTACCTGGAATTCCACCGGGGCACCTACACCAGCCAGGCGGCGACCAAGCAGGGCAACCGGCGTTCGGAGCACCTGCTGCGCGAGGCGGAGCTGTGGTCGGCCACGGCCGCGGTGCGTGTGGGGGCCGAGTACCCCTATGAGCGGTTGGAGCGGGTGTGGCGGACGGTGCTGCTCAACCAGTTCCACGACATCCTGCCGGGGAGTTCGATCCAGTGGGTGCACCGTGAGGCGGCCGAGTCCTACCGGGAGGTCGCCGCGGAACTGACCGAGGTCATCGGCCGGGCCCAGGCCGCGCTGGCCGGCGCCGGCGACGGTACCGGCGGTGAGGGCGACGAGGTGGTGTTCAACCCGACCCCCCACGAACGCGACGGGGTGCCCGCGCTGGGGGCGTCGCCGCGTTCTCGGGTCCTCTCCCCCACCGTCGAGGGCGCCGTCGAGCCCACCCTGACCGGCGTCGACGGCGGGTTCGTCCTGGACAACGGACTGTTGACGGTGCGGGTGGACCACCGAGGGCTGGTGATGTCGGTCCTGGACCGGTCGGCCGAACCCGAGGGCCGGGAGGTGCTCGCCCCGGGGCTGCCCGGCAATCTGCTCCAGTTGCACCAGGACGTCCCGAACCAGTGGGACGCCTGGGACGTGGACGAGTTCTACCGCAACAGCGTCACCGACCTCACCGAGGTCGACTCGGTCACCGCGCTCACCGATGCGGAGGCCGCGGAGTCCGATCTGCCCGTAGACACCGTGGGCGTGCGCGTCACCCGTTCCTTCGGGGAGTCCTCGCTCACCCAGGTGCTGTCGCTGTCACCGGGCGCTCGGCGGCTGGACGTGGACACCACCGTGGACTGGCACGAACGCGAGAAGTTCCTCAAGGCCGCCTTCCCGGTGGACGTGCGGGCGCACGAGTCGTCGTCGGAGATCCAGTTCGGGCACGTCAAGCGGCCCACCCACACCAACACCTCCTGGGACGCCGCCAAGTTCGAGATCTGCGCGCATCGCTGGGTGCACGTGGCCGAACCCGGCTACGGGGTGGCGGTGCTCAACGACTCCACCTACGGGCACGACATCACCCGTGACGTGCGCTCCGACGGGGGGACCACCACGACGGTGCGGCTGTCGCTGCTGCGGGCACCGCGCTTCCCCGACCCCGAGACCGATCAGGGCGAGCACCGGCTCCGCTACGCGCTGGCACCCGGCGCGGAGATCGAGGACGCGGTGCGCGAGGGGTACCGGATCAACCTGCCGGTGCGTTCGGCGCCGGGTGCGAGGGCGGTGGAGCCGCTGGTGGAGGTCGCCGACCCCGGTGTGGTCGTGGAGTCGGTCAAGCTCGCCGACGACCGTTCGGGGGACGTGGTGGTGCGCCTCTACGAGGCTCGCGGTGGGCGTGCTCGGACGTCGCTGCGCACCGGCTTCCCCGTGCGCGGGGTGCGGGCGGTGAACCTGTTGGAGGAGGACCACGAGGACGCCCCGAAGCCGTTGTCGGCCGTGGCACCGGCCGACGGGGACGGTCGAGGCCCGCGTCTGGTGAACGTGGGTCTGCGCCCCTTCCAGATCCTCACCCTGCGCTTGGAGCTCTGACTCCCCCGGCGGCCGGTCAGCCCTTCATCGCCCCGCCGAGGGCGAACCGGCCGCCCATGGCGCGGGATACCACCATGTACAGCACCACCACCGGCACCGTGTACAACAACGAGTACGCCGCCAGTTCTCCGTAGCGCACGCTCCCGTACTGGCCGAAGAACGTGAACACGCGTACCGCCGCCGGCATCTTCTCCGGGCTGGTGAGCAGGATGAACGGCACGAAGAAGTTGCCCCAGGTGGTGACCAGGGTGAAGATCCCCACCACCGCCAGGCCGGGCGCCAGCAGCGGAGCCACCAGGTAGCGCAGGGACTGCCAGGCGGACGCCCCGTCCACCCAGGCTGCCTCCTCCAGGGCGATGGGGATGCCGTCGATGAAGTTCTTGGTCAGCCAGATCCCGAACGGCAGGGTGCTCGCGGCCAGGAAGAGGGTGGTGGCGGTCAGCGAGTTCAACAGGTCTGCCTGCACGAACATCCCGTACACGGGAACCATGATCGCGGTGATGGGCAGACCGGTGGCGAACAGGACCGAGTACAGGAACGGTTTGCGAAAGCGCAGGTTGTACCGGGACAGCGGATAGGCGGCCAGCATGGAGCAGAATGCGGTGATCACCGCCGCTCCCCCGCAGGTCAGGACGCTGTTCCAGATCGGCCGGTAGACGATCTCGGGGGTCATGATCGCGGTGAAGTGGTCGAGGGTGAGCGAGGTGGGAAGTCCCGCGCGCAGGGAGGGTTCGGTGTCCACGGACGCGAACAGCATCCACAGCATGGGCACCAGGAACACCACGGCCAGTCCACCCAGGATCAGGTACGTCAGCAGGGTCGAGGCGACTCGGCCGGGCGCGCTCACCACCATCCGCGTTCCGGTGCGTGCGCCGTTCCCGCCGCTCCGCTCGTGACTCATCGCTGTTCCTCCCTGCTGAGCATCCACACGTAGACGACGGAGAACAGGCCGGCGACCACCAGCAGCGCCAGGGCGATCGCGGTTCCATAGCCCAGGTCGCCCAGGCGCAGCGCCTCCTGGTACATCAGCAGCGGCAGCGTGGTGCTGCGCGCGCCCGGTCCGCCGGAGGTCATCACGAAGATCAGTGTGAACACCTGCACGGTCTGCAACGTGATCAGGAGCAGGGTGGTGGCCAGTGTGCGGCGCAGCAACGGCAACACCACGTGCACCAGCACCTGGAAGGAGGAGGCGCCGTCCACCCTGGCGGCCTCCTTGAGGTCGTCGGGCACCTCCGCCAGACCCGCCGAGTAGGTCATCATCGAGAAGGCGGTGCCCTTCCAGATGTTGGCCAACACCACCGCGAGCAATGGCGCGGTGAACAGCCAGTTCTGCGGCTCCGCGCCGAAGAACCCGAGGACGGAGTTGAAGCTGCCCTCCCGTTCCAGGAACGCGTACCAGACGAACCCCGCCACGACCTCGGGGACCACCCAGGCGCCCACCACGATCGCGCCGACCGTGGCGCGCACCGCGCCGTGCCGGTTGCGCATCAGCAGCGCCAGGGTCAGGCCGAGCACGGTCTGCCCGAACACGCACCCCACCAGGAAGAGCACGGTCAGGACGGTGGCTTCGCGGAAACGGGTGTCGGCGAGCAGGCGTTCGAAGTTGGCGAAGCCGACGAACTCGGTCTGCGCGGCCTGCGCGCCGGTGAGGGCGGCGTTGGTCAGGGACGCCCACACCGTCCACAGGATGGGGCCGGCGAAGAACGCCAGCAGCAGGAACAGGGCGGGGCCCATGGGCAGGACCCAGCGGGCCGAACGCGCCCACCGCCGGCCTCGGTGGGCCGCGGCCTCCCGGATGGTCCGGTCGTCGTGGGTGGTCGTGGTCGCCACCGGTCAGGAACCGTCCGTCACGTTGTCGGGGCCCACTATCGACTCCAACTCCTGGGCGTAGAGTTCGGCGGCCTCCTGCGGGGTGGCCTCGCCCAGCATGACGACCTCCATGGCCTCCTGGACCGCCAGGGACACCCTGGGGTACTCGCTGTAGGCGGGCCGGAAGCCGGTGATGTCGACGAGTTCGGCGAACTGTTCGGCCTTGGGCGCGGCCTCCAGGAAACCGGGGTCCTCGGCGACGTCGGAACGCACCGGGATCTGGCCGCCCTCGACCGCGAACTTCACCGCGTTCTCCTGGTTCAGGGCGTGGGCCATGACCCGCCAGGCCAGGTCGGGGTCGGTGGCGTGGGCGCCCATCGACAGGGCCCAGCCACCGGACATGCTGCTCGCGCCCGCGCCTTGCCCGTCCCGGGTCGGCATGGGGGTGAACTCCATGTGGTCCTCCCACTCCGGCCAGGGTTGGTTGGCCTCCTCGATCCAGGACTGGGTGGCCCACGAGCCCTCCAGGCTGATCGCCATCTCCCCGTTGGGGAAGCGCTCCTCGTTGTTGACGGTGCCGATGTTGGCGTCCAGGGCGTCCTGTGGGTCGAGGGTGAGGTCCTCGTCGTAGATGGTCCGGACGAACTCCAGGGACTCGGTGAACCCGGCGCTGGAGGAGACCCACCGTTCGGAGGATTCCTCGAACAGGCTGTCGTCGGTGCCGCGGAGCAGCATCTGGAAGCCCTGGAGGGAGGCGGCCTCACCGGCGGGGGTCCCCGAGTAGACGTTGAGGGGGACCACCTCGTCGCCGAACTCGTCCCGCACGGCGCGGGCGGTGTCGAGCACCTCGTCCCAGGTGGCCGGTTCCCAGGGGAGTGCCACACCGGCCTGTTCCAGGAAGTCGGTCCGGTACCAGAGGCCGCGCACGTCGGTGCCGAGCATGACCCCGTAACGGGTTCCGTCCAGCGAAGTGACCGCCTCGGCCTCCTGTTCGTTGAACCGTTCGGCGTCCTCCCAGGCGTCGAAGTGATCGTCCAGCGGCATGAGGTACCCGGCGTCGGCGTCCTGGTTGATGGTGAACGTGTCCTGGTAGATCAGGTCCGGGGCCTCGCTCGCGGAGCCGTTCATGAGGTTGACCTGGGTCTGGTAGTCCTCGGCCTGCGCCTCGATGGCGTTGAGTTCGATGGTGACGTCGGGGTTGTCGGCCTCGAACTCCTCCTTGACCTTCCGCATCAGCGAGTCCATCGCGATGAAGGTGCCGAACTTCTGGTAGGCGATCCGAACGGTGGTGGCGTCCCGTTCGTCCCCCGAGGAGCAGCCGGCGGCGATCAGGGTCAGGAGCGCGGCGGCGGCCGCCGCCCGGGTGGTGTTCCTTGGAGTTCCCCTCATCGTGTACCCCTCACGCAGCGATGGCCGGGCGACCCGAGAAAGTGAGCCGCATCACATGCTTACTAAAAACCTTGGATAAAGACAATGGGGGAAGTGAGGTGAACCGGTGCGGTTACCCTCGGGTGGGACGGACGGCCGGGCGTCCGCACCGGCAAGGCGGAGGGACTCCACGCATGCGCACCAGCACCAACCTGTTGTGGTTGGGCGACCTCAACCAGAGCAGGGTGCTCGACGCGGTACGCCGCTCCGACGGGGTCAGCCGGGTCGAACTGGCCGAACAGACCGGGCTGACCGCGCAGACGGTCTCCAACATCGTGCGGCGCCTGTTGGAGAACGGCCTGGTCCTGGAGGACGGTCGGGCCGTCTCCCGAGGCGGCAAACCGGCCACCATGCTGCGGCTCAACGCCGGCGCCTACTACGCGGTGGGCATGCACATCGACCCGGCCTCCACCACCCTGATCGTCACCGACCTGGCCGGCCGGGTGGTGGCCCGCGCCCGCAGGCGCACACCTTCGGCCCAAGGTCCGCGCCGGGTCATCGACGCCCTGAGCCGTTCGGTGCGCGCCATCGTGGCGGACTCGCCCGCCCCCGATCGGGTCCTGGGGCTGGGGGTGGCCACGCCCGGGCCGATCGACCGTTCCGCGAGCGCCGTCACCCCGCCCCACCTGCCCGGCTGGCGGTCGGTTCCGCTCCGTGAGGACCTGGCCGAACGCACCGGGTTGGCCGTGGTGATCGACAACGACGCCACCGCCGCGACCATCGGCGAGCGCTGGGCCGGGGGCGGGGAGCGTTCCGAGGACATGGCGTTCGTGTACGTGGGCACCGGCATCGGCGGCGGTCTGGTGCTGGACGGCGACGTGTACCGCGGCGGCACCTTCAACGCGGCCGAGATCGGTCACGTGACCGTGGACCCTCGGGGACCGGACTGCCCGTGCGGCAACCGGGGTTGCCTGGAGACCTACACGGCCCCGCACGCCGTCGCCACCGAGGCCGCCCGCCGACGTGGGGAGGACCGGGCGGACTACGAACGCGGACAGGCCCGCACGGTGGCGGCGTACCGGAAGGTGTGCCGGGAGGCGCGCGCCGGGGACCCCGTCGCCGCGGCGGTGGTGGGCGAGGCCGGTCGGCGCCTGGGCGACGCCGCGGTGACCCTGCTCAACCTGGTGGACGTCCCGGTGGTGGTGCTGGGCGGCTGGGGCATGTCGCACATCGGGGCGCTGTACGCCCGGGCGCTGGACCGCGCGGTGGCCGAACGCACCATAGCCCGCGGGGTGCGCCGGGTACGGGTGGAGCCGTCCCTGATCGGTGAGGACGTCGGGGCCATCGGCGCGGCCACTTTGGTCCTGCACGCCGCCTACTCCCCCAAGTTCACCACCGCCTGAGCCCCGTACCCGGGCATGTCCGGGATCGGAGCCCTCGCGTCACCTGTGCCAGAACAGGTGGTGCCGCACACCGCTCGGACTGGGCACGACCTCCAGGTGGAACCGGTCGAGCAGCTCCTCGGGGGACTCCCAGAGCTTCAGACCGGCCCCGAGTTCCAGCGGCGCGACCGCCACGTGCATCGTGTCGACGAGGTCGGCTTCGAGGAACCGACGGATGGTGGTGACCCCGCCGCCGAGTCGGACGTCCCCGCCGCCCGCGGCCCGCCGCGCCTGCTCCAGGACCGTGGCCGGGTCGCCTCCGACGAAGTGGAACGTGGTGTCGGACAGCGTGAACGAGGGGCGCTCATGGTGGGTCATCACGAACACCGGGGTGTGGAACGGTGGTTCCTCTCCCCACCAGCCGCGCCACTCGTGGTCGGGCCAAGGCCCGCGCTGGGGGCCGAACTTGTTGCGGCCCATGATCTCGGCGCCGATGTTGTTCGCGAAGTCGCGCGTGAAGTAGTCGTCGAGGCCCCGGCTGCCTCCCGGGTCGGTGCGGCCCGGCCATCCCGCCGTGGCCCCTGCCCACTCGAAGAGCAGCTCGGGACGATCGACGTCGCCGAACGGGCTGTCGAGGCGTTGGTTCCGCCCGGCGGCGATCCCGTCCTCGGAGACACTGAAGTTCTGGACTCTCAGCAGTTGCGACACGTGTTCCTCCTGTGTGGTCGAGGGGTGACGTCGACAACAGGGGAGACTTCCCGAACGGGGAGAACTCATCGCGGTGAGCGGCCCGAGTCCGGGGCCGGGGTCAGTGACCCGGGATCAGTGGTCGGGGTAGACGGACTGGATGCGCTCGGCCACGTGGGCGAAGCCGCCGCGCTCCAGGATGTGCACCTGTTCCCGGACGAACGCGGCGCGCTCGGCCTCGCCCGGGACCGATTCGATCAGCCCGCGCAGGATGGCGACCTGGACGTCCTGCTGCATGGCGGCCTCGTCCTCACCGGGGTCGGCGGGCCACCAGTAGCTCTCGTAACCCTCGTCGTCGACACCGCTGCCGGAGACGGGGTGCTCGAAGTGTTCGATGATCTGGCCGGACAGTTCCTCGATCGACTCCTCGGACGACGGACGCGCGGGCGAGGGCCTCGGGTCCGGCGCCGGGCCGCCGGGTACGGGTCCCGGTCCGCTCGCCGGGGCGTCCCGCAGGACGGCGCGCACCGACTCGGCCTCGTGCTCGGCCTCCCACAGGGCGCGGTCCTTGCGCAGGCGGACGATGCTCCGTAGGCGCTCCTCGTCCTCGTCGTCCAGGTCCACGCGCACGTCGTCGGCCCACACCTCGACGATGCCGTCGGCCACGGGGGACTCCGTGGCGAAGAGCGCGGTCAGCTCGACCTCGACCACCCCACGGTCCTGCGGGAGGGTGTGGGCCAGGAGCTCACGGGCGCGCAGCAGGATCGAACGCGAGGCGGGACCGGCGGGGTTGCGCAGGCGCAGGTCGACCCGGCCGGCCCACCGCCAGTGCACCCGCGCGGAGAAAACGAAGTCGTAGTCGTCCTCGGCGCTGGGCAGCGCGGTGCGGCGCAGACGTATCCCGCGGGTGCCGCTCTCGCCACGCGGGGCGGGCACCGGGTCGGGTTCGTCGCCATGGTCGGAGCCCCGGTCGGAACCATCGCGACGCTCCTCGGCCTCAACGGGTCGTGGTTCGGCCTCGGACTCGGTCGCGGACAGCGCCCGCGCCAGTGCGGGCCCGACTCCGGCCAACACCGCCGGCCGCGCCAGGGCCACCCCCAGCAGCATCAACGCCACCGGAATCCACACCAGTGTCCACAGCCCGACCAGCGGATACAGCACCGCCGGGACGAGCAGCACCACGACGACCGCCGTCAGGCGGGTGCGCGTGTAGGTGGCCACGGGTGTCTCCTCTTGCGGGGGCAGGGGAATGACTTGGGAAGGTCCACATGCCAGTCTGCCCGAGAACGAGCGTGCTCGTGCCACCAATGCCGAGTCGTGCTCCTCCGGAGACCCTCCCGTGTCGCCGCGGGAACCTCCCCCTCCTGACCTCGAAGCCCACGTTTCCCGCCTCCCCCATCACCGGGCGGCGGGACACCCCCGACGAAATCAGCAGAGGTGACCAGAATGTTCCATACCGAACTCCGTCGCCGTCGAACGACGGCCGGGATGAGTCTCGAAGCACTGAGCCGCCGCGCCCACTACAGCAAGGGCTACCTGAGCAAGGTGGAGAACGGGACCAAGCCCGCCACCTCCGACGTCGCCCGTGCTTGTGACGCGGCACTGGACGCGAACGGAGAGCTCGCCGCCCTGGTGCGGACCGATCCCTCCATCCCCCGGCACGACACCCCGACGGAGTCCACCACCCAAGAACAGGAGGTATGGCTGATGGGCCTGACCCCGAACGGTGAGACGGGATTCGTCGGCCTCGACCGGCGCACCGTCCTCTCCCTCAGTGCCTTCTCCTTACTGGAGATCGGGGATCCGAACCCCTCTTCCCGCACTCGCGAGGTCGCGCCGGCCCTGGAGGGCTTTCGCGCGCAACTGGGCGGTCTGCGCTCACTGGGACAGCACACCGCGCCCTCCATGGTCTTCCCCGTCGCGGTCTCCCTGGCCAACGCGCTCAGGCAGCTCGCCGCGTCGGCCTCCCCCGCAGACCGGCCGGAGACCCTGCGACTGGCCGCTCGCTTCGCCGAGTACGCGGGATGGATGGCGCAGGAGTCCGGAGACGACCGGCGCGCCCTGTGGTGGACCGACACCGCCGTTGCGATGGCTCGGGAAGGGGGAGACCGGAACATGGGTGAGTACGCGCTCGTTCGCAGGGCGCTGGTCACGATGTACGCCCACGACGGACTGGGCACGCTCGAACTGGCCCGACACGCACAACGCGACCCATCGACCTCCGATCGCGTACAGGGTCTCGCGGCCAAGCGTGAGGCCCAGGGCCACGCGCTGGCCGGTGATCCCCTCTCATGTGAGCGTGCCCTGGAACGCGCCCGCACCCTGTTGACATCCGACCCCGGCGACAACGGAGGCCCGGAGATACTCGGTTCCAGCCACGTAGGTGATCCGGTCGGTGTGGTGCGTGGCTGGTGCCTGGTCGACCTGGGGCGGACGGAGGAAGCCGCACGACTTCTGGATCAGGAGTGCGCGGCCCTACCCGTGAACGCCGCACGTGCCCGTGCCCGCTTCGGAGTTCGCCGTGCCCTGGCGCACGCGTTGTCCGGCGAGGTCGACCACGCCTGCGCCCTCACCGAGGAACTACTGGGCGAAGGGGCCGGTTCGGACTCGGCGACGGTTCGCGTGGACCTTCGCCGCCTGCATCAGGCCCTGAACCGGCACCACGGTCACGCCCCCGTTCGAGAGCTCTCGCCCCGGCTGTTGAGCGTGCTCCACGGCGTTTGAACGACCGTGTGGGGCCGCGCCCTTGGGACGCGGCCCCGGTGAGGGCTCACTTCAGAGGAGCTCCATAGCCGTTGCGCGTGTTGATGGGTGTGTCGGTCTCATGACCGATCCAGTCCGCGCCCGCGAGGTCGGGGGCGGGTCGACGACCGTCAGAGGGTTCGGCCTCCTCGAAGTCCTCATCGTCGGGCAGCGGGTAAAGGCTCCGGAGCTCCCTGGCGATGTCCCGAGCCCCCGCGTCCTCCAAGAGCCTGACCTGGCGATGCACGTTCTGCATCCTGGTGTCCTCGTCCTCATCGTCGTACCAGGAAAGGATGAGCCGGGCCGTATCGGAGGCGTCCGAAGTAGTGTGGTCGTCCATGGTCCCAGGGGGAACGAAGTCGTCGAACCCATGACCCCTTCGGTCATCCCGGTACTCCCGGACCTCCGGCTCGGACTCGCCGAGGAAGGCGAACTCCTCAGGAGCGGCGCCCCGAAGGCGCACCAGCAGGTCGGACAGGTCTTCGCCCTTGGAGGCCTCGGCCAACCGCGCGAGCGTTTCGATGAGACCATGGGTTCGGCCCACGTCCGCGTCTCCCCGCACCAGGTCCCACACGATCGCGCTGCCCGGCGTCGCCAGGACGTCATCGGCGTAATACCGGCGCTTGGCGGACTCGACCGACTTCTCCACCTCCCAGACCACGCTCTCCTTGCGCATTCGCGAAAGCCGTTCCAGACGCGTCATGTCGTCGTCGGAGAGGGTGAGTTCGACGTCCTCGGCCCACACCTCCAGGGCCCCGTCGTACGCGTACACGGCCACACCCAGATCGGCCGCGAGCTGATGCCGGGCCATGTCGTAGTGCTCCGGACGAAACCGGACCACGCCCTTGCGCGCCTGTTCCGCGACGACCCGTTGGGCCTGGCCGGCCGGGTTGTGCAGACGAGGGTCGGGGACACCCGTCCACCGCCACATCACCATCGCCGAGAACAGGAAGGGATAGTGCTCGTCCCGGCTGGACAGCGGTTCGTCCTTGATGCGAACGTTCCGCGGCCCGCTCTCCATGAACGGATCCGGCGGGGTTTCGGTCTGCCCGGGGACCGACGGCCTGGTGCTGCCGAACATGAGCACCAGTCCACCGAAAAGCAGCATGACCGGTGCCGCCACCAAGATCCACAGGTCCATCAGCGGATACAGGGCGGCGACGAGTACGGCCACCACCCCGAGCATGATGACCACACCTCGACGTGTGCCGTTCATCCGTTCTCCTTTCGCGGAGCCACACGCTCCCGAGTGGGCGGAATTCCCTGTGCCTCATCGATCCTGCGGAGGAGGGCGTCCCGTTCTCTTCTTCGACCTGACGGTTCTTGGGTGCCCTCGCCGTATCGGGGCAGACGCAGCGCTGTCGTGTAGAGGACGGCCAGGGTTCGCGCCTGCGTCGCCGCCACCACCAGAATCTCCGTGAACTGTTCCGAACGGCCGATCCAGAGCTCTCCGTATTCCCTGGTCCGATCCGGTTCGTGTTGGAGGAGGAGTGGAAGCCCTTCGGCGACCATGGCCAGCACGCCGGGTTCGATCGGATGTCGCCCACCACCGCGCAGCAGGAGATCGGGGCATGTCATCTCCCGGAACAAGGTCCGGTCCACGGCTTCGTTCCGCTCACGGAGCTTGTAGGAGAACCTCCGTACGGCCCGCCGGTGGAAGGAACGGTCCCGGGCCAGCCCCTTCAACTCCGAGCGCGCGGCCTCGGAGACCTTGTCGGCCGCGTGACTCGCGAACAGGTGCAGCCGGACCAGGGCCCGTTCCGGGTGGGTACGAGCGAGTTCCTGAGCGCACACCGCGATCAGGACATGGGAGAGTCGTTCGGATGGTGGCCTTTCTCCCCATCGGTAGATCTGTCGGCGGGTCAGGCGCCCGTACCGCGGATCCTTGAGGGCCGTGGACAGGGCGATCGCGGACTGAGGTGCCCTGTTCCCAGCCTTCTCGGCCCCGCCACTCCAATCCATGGCCGCGGTGAACACCCGGTCCGGCCGGTCCACCCGCAACCTCTGCTCGGTCCACCGTTCGGCGACCCGGTCGCGGTCGGTCGGTGACAGGACCGGGCCGCGGACACAAATATCGACCCATCGGTCGAACACGTCGTGCAGCCAAGGGTGCGCGTCCCAGAGTTCGGCCCGGATCGCGGCGGCCTGACCAACGCGCCGGAACCGGACCCGACGGTCCGCTCCGACCTCCAGTCCCAGTTCCGACAGTTCCGTCCGAAAGTGGGGACGTTCGATCAAAGGTGTCACGTCCTCGGGAAGACGGACCATCGGCAGGAGGTGCTCCACCGCCGTGGCGAGGCGCTCCACCGATGTTCCTTCCAGGACGGAGGCGGCGAGCAACAGCGCGCGACCACGACCACCCGCTTTCCTCAATGGTTCGAGGAGCTTGTCCGTGTCACCTTTCAGAGCCGCGTCGAGCCACTCCCCGATGAGCCCTTCACCACCACGCTCCTTGCCCACCTCCTTCACCCTGCGCGCCAGCTCCTCCACTTCCCCCATCGAGGCCCGGACGGCCCACTCCCGTACATGCTTGTGGGCGTGGGCCGGGAAGAACCCGTGAACGTCCTTGGCGTCGAGGTGGCTGCGGAGTACCGCAAGAGGGTCGGGACGCCCCGGTCGGACCACGTGATC
This sequence comes from Nocardiopsis sp. NPDC055879, assembly GCF_053615935.1. Taxonomy (NCBI): domain Bacteria; kingdom Bacillati; phylum Actinomycetota; class Actinomycetes; order Streptosporangiales; family Nocardiopsidaceae; genus Nocardiopsis; species Nocardiopsis sp. NPDC055879. The sequence continues at coordinate 83,047 of NZ_JBSHCT010000001.1, read as the reverse complement.
GCGCAGTTCGATCGGGATGTCGTCCTTGTCCTTGGAGTCGAAGAGCACGACCAGACGGGCGCCTGCCCGACGCGCATGGTTCCGGAGGGGTTCCAGCCAACGGAGGATCTCCCGTGTCCGTGGAACCCCGTTGCGGGTGAGGTCGAGCAACAGTCGCTCCCCTCCCCGCAACGTTCCCACGTCCAGGCGCGGAACCTCGTCCTCGGTGGTGAGGTCCTCACGGATGTCGTGGTCGTCTTCCTGACCTCGTGGGACCAACAGCATCTGGGCCGCGGTGCGCAGGCCTTCACCCTGACCACCGACCAGCACCACGGCACCATAGGTGGCGAGATGTTCGCGCAGGCCGTCCTCGTCCAGGTTCGGAGGAGCGACGAAGCGACGACGCAGATTCCCGAGGCGATCTTCGGCGATGACATGGCGTTCACGCCGACGCCGCAGGCGCCCCTCGTCATCGATTTCGAATTGCGAGGCCTCTTCCAAGGAGACCCCGGACAACACGAGCTGGTTTCCTGAGCCGGTGTGGGTCGGCGAGTTCTGATTGATGTCCCCGTGCCCGGAGTGGAGCGTGCTCTCGTCGGATTCCACCAGGGTCGAGTCGATCGGCGCCTCGGGTGGGGTCACCGTGTCCTCCGCCGCTCGGGGGCGCCGATGATCTGGTCACCGGTGCCGTGGTGGGTCGGCGAGTTCTGATTGATGTCCCCGGTCCCGTGATGCACAGTGCCCGGGGATCCGGTGATGATGCTGCCGACCTCACCACTGACCCCCGCGACCCCGTTGACGGTGTGTTCTTGAGACTGGACCGCGTAACCGTCGACGTCGCGCATCGTGTTGGTGGTGCCGGGCCGGTCCGCCACCTGTTCGTCCCTTTGCCCGGCCCGACAGGCGGCCTTGTCCTCCAGGTCCGGTACGGCGATCTCGACGGCCGCCACGAGCTCCTCGATGTCACTCTCGTTGTTGCGGTGCCGGTAGCGGCGGTACTGACAGCGGGCCAAGGGCGCGAGATCGGCGGGCAGGTCGGCGGACCTGAGACGGGGCGTGTTCTCCACCAGGACGGGGATGACGGTGGCATCGGAGTCGAACGCGAGGACGATCTCCCTTCTGATCCAGTCCTCGGGGTCGTCCAAGGGTCGACGTCCGTCATCTCCCGGCAACGCCCAGCGGGGACCGATGACGGCCAAGAGCACCGCGCAGTCGGCGGCGGCCCTGCGCAGCTCCTTCTCGAAGTCCGCTCCGGAAGGGATCGACTTACTGGCTCGGAACACTTCCTCCTCGCCGAAGTGCCGGGAGAGCTCCCGGTCGATCAGCGTCGCTACATGTTCTCCGTCGCCCGTCCGGTAGTTGACGAAACAGCTGTTCATGGCGTCCTTCCGACCTTTCGGGAAGATGTCGTTTCCGCGGCCTCGAAACTTGCCATCAAACAGGGAAAAACGACACACTCCCCTGATCACGACAACTCGACCGCAACTCGATAATGTTCGGAAAGGGCGGAATCAGAAAGGTCGATCGCCTCGTTTCCTGCGTTCTTTCGACGGGGAAACAGGAAACTCCGACCAGGGTGTGATCTGCGTTACCCATAGGTCATCGTGGGGCGGAACGGTGTCCCGGAGTGGGTGATTCGGTGACGTTCGAGACAGGCCGGGTTCACTTCGGAACGACGGTTCGGGAAATTCTCACTGAAGCATTGCCGTGTCTGTGCCAGAGGTTTCCCGGGACACGCCACCATGGCACAATGCGATCACCCGCTCTCCCCGCGCAACCGCCCATCCCTTCCTCAGGCAAGGGCGATGGGCGGACCGGAACCACCCTGACCAGGTTCCGACCCGAGGTACAAGGCCTCCGCGCCCTCGCCGTCCTGCTCGTGCTCGTCTACCACCTGGAGCCGGAACTGCTCCCCGGTGGTTACGTGGGCGTCGACGTCTTCTTCGTGATCTCGGGTTTCCTCATCACGTCGTTGCTGCTGCGCGAGGTCACCGAACACGGGCGGGTGTCGCTGGCGAAGTTCTACGTGCGGCGGGTGCGCAGGTTGCTGCCCGCGGCCACACTGGTCCTCCTCGTCACCGGCGTGGTGTCACTGGTGGTGTTGCCGGTGACCAGGCTGGGCGACACCGCCTGGCAGTTGCTCGCCTCGGCCCTGTGGGTGGAGAACCTGTACCTGGCCGACCAGGCGCTGGACTACCTGGCGGCGGAGACCCCGCCCAGCCCAGTGCAGCACTTCTGGTCGCTTTCGGTGGAGGAGCAGTTCTACCTGGTGTGGCCGCTGTTGTTCCTGCTGTGGGCGTTGGCGGCGCGTCGGTGGCGAGCGGGGAACGGGGTGCTGACCGCCGTGCTCGGCACGGTGTTCGTGGCGTCCCTGGCCTGCTCGATCTGGATGACCCTCTCCGGTGACGCGGGCGCCTACTTCTGGCCGGTCACCCGGGCCTGGGAGCTCGCGGCGGGCGGATTGTCGGCCGTGGCGATGTCCCAGGGGTCGCTGCCGGAACGTCTGCGGCTGCCGCTGGGATGGCTCGGGCTGGCGGCGATCGTGGCATCGGCGCTGCTCTACGACTCCGGCACTCCCTTTCCCGGGTACACGGCGCTGCTGCCGATCCTGGGTTGCGTCGCGGTGATCGCGGCCGAGAGCCCCTCCGGGCCGGCCGCCTCGGTCGTGTTGAGCACCCGACCGGCCCGGTTCTTCGGCGACATCTCCTACTCGCTGTACCTGTGGCACTGGCCCGTCATCATCTTCACGCTGGAACTGCTCGGTCGGGCCTCTCTCGGTCCGCTCGGCATCGCGCTCGCGGCCGGGGTCTCGGTGCTGCTGGCCTGGGGAACCAAGGTGTGGGTGGAGGATCCGGTGGCCCGGCACAAGCTCGTGCGCAGCGGCCGCGCCGCGCTGGCGCTGGCCGTGTGCGGGATCCTGGGGGTGGCCCTGGTCTCGGCCGCCGCCACGCACCGGGTCGACCGGATGGCCTCGGTCGAGTTCGACCCGTCCGTGCACGTGGGGCCCAAGGCGTTGGAGAGCGGGGCCGTGTCCTCGGAGATGCTCTACCCCTCCCCCATCGACGCCGAGGACGACGTGCCCCGTACCTACGACGACGGTTGTCACGCCGGGTTCGACGACGACGATCCCAGCGACTGGTGCGCCTACGGCCCCGACGACGCCGAGTCGACCGTGGTGATCACCGGCGACTCGCACAGTCTGCAGTGGATCCCCGCCCTGGAGGAGCTCGGCGAGGAGCGCGGCTGGCGCCTGGTGGTCCTGAGCAAGTCCGCGTGCGCGTTCACCGACATCCTGGTGGGACGGGACGGCGGGCCCTACGAGAACTGTCAGGAGTGGAACCGCGAGACCGTCGACGAGATCCTGGAGATCGACCCCGACCTGGTGTTCACCAGTTCCTCGGTGAAGGGCAACCCCTATGGTCTGGGGGACGAGGGCCCCGCGGAGGTCCAACGGGTCATGGGCGAGGGCATGGCGGAACTGTGGGATGAGATCACCGAAGCAGGCGTGCCGGTACTGGCCGTACGCGACACCCCGCGGGTGAGCCAGGACGTGTTGGACTGCCTGGCCGCCAACATCGAGAGCCCGACCGAGTGCGACCGTCCGATCGAACAGGCCATGGAGACCGCCGACCCGCAGGAGGTGGCGGTGGAGCAGGTCGAGGACGCCGAGATCGTCGACCTCACCGACCGGTTCTGTGTCGAGGGCACGTGTTCGGTGGTGATCGGCAACGTGCTGGTGTACCGGGACTCCCACCACATCACCGGCACCTACGCGCGGCTGCTGAGCGACGATCTGGCGACGCGGATGGACCAGGCGTTGTCACGGACCTCACAGGGATCCCTGCCATAGATTCATCCCTTTTCACCTTTATCGGAGAGAATTTTCGCTTCCGTTCCGGCAAAAGGTCGAAAACGGCCCCCGAGTCGTTTCGCAAAAGGGTGTTTCGCCACGTTGGGACGGGGCTCTGCGAAGTATGCTCGTCGAATCCTGCCGAGCACCTTCGTCCCCACGGTGAAAGGCCACCCGTTGGATTCCACCGAAGCCCCCGCAGGTCGGGGAACGACCGCACGAACACGGACACCGTCCCCGCCTCGGGGCGTGACCGCACGGGTGGACGGGTCACGCGTGGTGGTGACGTGGCGGCCGGACACGAATACGCAGGGCCCGGTCGGCTACCGGGTGACTCGCCGGACCGGTCGCGGAGGCACCGCTCGTGAGGAGTCTCTCGGTGAGGTGACCGGCGTCGAACTGGTCGACGACCGAATCGGCGCGGGCGTGGACGCCCACTACGCGGTGGTGACGGTTCGAGAGGGCCAGGAGTCGGAGGCGTCGGTGAGCACCCCGGCGATGATCGCCCCGGACGTGTCCGAGGTGCGGACGACGGTCGACGAGTCGGAGGTGTCGGTGTCCTGGCATCGGCCACCGGAGGCGACCCGGGTGGAGGTGCTGCGCGGAGCCGGCGCGCCACCGCACGGCAAGGGCACCGGGGTGGTGTCGGTGGAGCACGACGGGTCGGGCTTTCGCGACACGTCGGTGCGCGCCGACCAGGAGTACTTCTACCGGGTACGGGCGGTGTACCTGACCTCGCAGGGGTGGACACGGGGTTCCCCGGGGCTGCTGATCAGGGCGGTGCCGGGGCCGCGGGCCGAACCCGTGCGCGACCTTCGCGTCGACCCGGGCGAAGGCGGTCGGGTGGCGTCCTGGACCCCACCGAAACGGGGTCGGGTGAGGCTGTACACGGGCCGGACCGCGACCGCGGCGACGTCGGGGGCCCCGGTGGCGGGCGAACCCGTCCAGGGGTCCGACGGTCGCCACCGGCTATCGCTGTCCCTGCCGGCCGGGGTCTCCCACGTGGTGGCCATGACCGAGGACGGGGAGCACCGGGTGGTGGGCTCGCCCGTGCGGGTGGTCGTCGCCCCGCCCGTGACGGGTCTGCGGGCCGAACGATACGACACCGTGGTGCGGCTCGGCTGGTCCTGGCCGGAGCACACCTCATCGGCCCTGGTGACGTGGGCGGAGGAGACCGACGGGGAGCCCGCCGGTTGGGAGCGACGCACGCGTGTGCGCTACGACGCCGAGGGCGGGTTCGAGACTCCCATGGGTTCGGGTCCCCTCGTGGTGACGGTCCGCACCACCGTCCACTCCGGAACCGACGAGGCGTTGAGCGTTCCCACGACCGTGCGCCTGCCCGGCCGCGTCGTCCTGGACTACCGGGTCGAACCGGTGGGGTTGCTGCGCCGCGAACGGCTGGTGCACCTGAGCGCGGACGTGCCCTGTCGGATGCCGCGGATCGCGGTCGTGTTCACCCCCGGTGAGGTGCAGCCGCACGCGCGCAGCGGCCGGGACCGGGTGTTGTCGGTCCTGCCCGCACGGGACCTGGACGCCGGTGAGCGGGTGTCGGTACGGGTGCGTCCGCCGTGGGACGCCGCCCCCGGCTGGTTGACGTGCTTCCCCTTGGGTCCGGGCGGCGCCGTGCGCCTGCGCCAGCCCTCGGTCAGGGAGCTGCGCCTGTGAACCTCGTCGTCCCCGCGAACCCGCTCACGGGGTCGCGTCTGGTGTGCCCGTACTGCTACTCGGTCTTCACCGAACGGCGGATCGGGTTCCGTTGCCCGGGACGCCCCGGACCCGACGGTCGGATGTGCGCCGAGGAGGAGGACCGGGCGCTGCGCGACCACCTGGGCCGCAAGGAACGACTGCCTCCGGTGTTCGAAGCCGACGGCCGCCGTCCCCGGGCCCACTGCCCGGAGTGTTCGTCGGCGAGCGACCGACAGGTGTGCCTGGTCTGCCACTCACGGCTGCCGGTGAACTTCGGGCGGATGCGCGGCCGCGTCATCGCGCTGGTGGGTGCCCGCGACTCCGGCAAGACCGTGTTCATGACCGTCCTCATCCACGAGTTGAAACACCGGGTCGGCGCGCGTTTCCGGGCGTCGGTGGGCGGCGCGGACGACCACACCCGGCACCGGTTCGGCAGCGACTACGAGGCCCCCCTGTACGAGGAGGGCCGGCTGCTGCGGGCGACCCGGCGCACCGGGACGGCCCGCGAACCCCTGGTCTTCCGGTACACCGGACTACGCCCCGGCCTGCTGATGGACCGCCCGCACCACACGCTGCTGTCGTTCCTGGACACCGCGGGCGAGGACCTGCACGACATGGACAGCGTGGAGACCAACCTGCGTTACCTGCGCAACGCCGACGGGGTGATCGTGCTGCTGGACCCGTTGCAGATGAAGGGCGCCCGTCCCTCGGCCGCGCCCGGAACACGGATGCCCGCGATGGAGAGTCCGCGGAACCGGTCGTTCGACATGCTCGGCCGGGTCACGGACCTGCTGATGCGACGGTCCGACCACGTTCGGGGACGGATCAGGACACCGGTGGCGGTGTGCCTGAGCAAGATCGACGCGCTGCGCGAGGACCTGGACGAGGGTTCCCCCCTGCAACGACCCCAACCGGACGCGCCCCACTTCGACGTCCGCGACGGCCAGGACGTGCACGCCCAGGTCCAACAGCTCCTGCACCGTTGGGGCGCGGCCGACGTCGACGTCCACGTGCGCACGCACTACGCCAACGCCCGGTACTTCGGGGTGTCGGCGTTGGGTGAGGGACCCGACGAGGACAACGTGCTGCACGGCGGGGTGCGGCCCTATCGGGTGGCGGACCCGTTCCTGTGGATGCTCTCGGAGTTCGGAGTGGTCCCGGCGAAGGACCGCTAGGGAAGGGACACGTTCAGGCGATGGGTGCGGCGCAGCTCTACTACACCTCGTGCGAACACGGTCTGTCCGGCAGCGGCGGCTACCAGTTCAACGCCGCCACCCCGGGTGTGGACACGCGCGTGCTGCGCGAGGTGGAGCGGTTCACCGTGTACGAACCGCCGAGGTCGATGCCGGCGAAGGAGGTCCACCGACACCCGGTGAACCTGTGTTACTCCCCCGACCTGGGCGGGGCGCGTGTGCTGAGCCGGGTGGTCTCCAGCGGACACGATCCCTCCGGCCGGCCGGGCAACTACTTCGCGCACAGTCTCCTGTTGGACGGGGAGGAGGGGCCGCTGCCCGCCGAGTTGTGGGGGGCGGGGTTCTGGGCGGGTCGGCCGGTGACCGACCCCGAACTGCCGCGGCTCTCCCCCGTCGCGGGACCGTTGGACCGTACGCGCACCGCGGCCTGGCTTCGCGGCCGGGACGAGGCATTGCTGCGTCGGCTGCTGGTGGCGGTGGACGCGGCCATCGACGGAGGTGCTCCGGTGCTGTTGCCGGCCCGGGACGAGGACGCCGCCCACTGGGTGGCCGCCCTGTCCCACCTGTTGCCGCCCCGGCGCGCCCGGCGGATGTCCTTCGCCACCTACAGCGGCAGCCCGGAGGACGCCCCGGTGCACGTGGTGGCGGTGCCGCCGGAGACCGACACGGGTGGGCTACGCGATCGCTTCGTCGTCTTCGGGGCGGCGGGGTTGGGGGCCGGCGACTGCGCCGCACAGGAGGTGGGGGAACCGGAGACCACCCCGGACACGCTGTCGGTGGTCTCGACCGTGTTGCTGACCGGTGTGGAGCTCGCCCCGCGGCTCTGGGCCTCGGCCGGACTCTACGCCTCCGGGGCCGAAGAGGGTCTTTCGATGTGGCGGCCACCGCTGGCGGCGGCCCGTCTGAGCGACGCCGGTGTCCCCGTCACCGAACCCGACCTGCGGGTGGTCCGCGCCTGGTTGCCCGAAGCCGTTGACCGGTTGCCCCGCGGGCCGGCCCGGGAGCTGCTGGGGCGGCTCCTCGATCCGTCCCTGGAATGCGCGGATGACGAACCGGCACGACTCCAGACGGTGGCGCACGCCTGTGGTTCGTGGGAGCTGATCGAACGGGCCGAAGGGCTGCTCGTACGGCACTCCCTGGCCCGGATCGCGTCCGGTGCGCCCGCTCCCCCGGTGGCGACCATCCGATCTCCCCGAATGTCGTCCATGGCCGAGGACCGGGTGGCCGCACTGTTGGACGGTGCCCTCGAACCCGCGCGCGTGGTGGAGCTGCTGCGCTGGACCCGCGCGGGCGGGGTGCGGCCGCCCGAGGCCGCGTTGGAGCGTTACGGGGCCGAGCCCCTCGCCCGAGCGCTGGCCGACGTTCCGCCGGGTCGTGAACTGGCCGAGCTGTTGAAGGCGCACGCCCCACTGCGACGCGGGGTCGCGCGGGTGTTGGGCTCGTTGCCGCGTCGAACCCTCACCGCGCTGGCCGCCGATCCCATCGGCGCGTTCTTCGCCGCGGATCGGGAGGTCTCCTCCGCCGTGTCGGTACTGCGCGAACTACGCCTGCTGCACACCGGCACGGACACGGGCCCCCTGGCCACGCGGGCGTTGGCCGACTGCCCGGACGCGCTGTTCGACGCCTACCGTCGCGTGGCCGCCGAGCGTCTGACCCTGCCGCCCCGTTCGATCCTGGGTCTGTCCCCGCGACCTTTGGAGGCCGAACTCGTGGCACGGGTTTTCCTGACCGCCCGACGACTGTGCGCGCAAGGCCCGGCCATGGCGATCGACCGGGGCCGCTCGCTCCTCCTCCACGTGCTGGAACCCGCCGCGCCCACCTGGTCGCGCAGGGACGTGACGGCGGCACGTCGGGCCTTCCACGACCCCGGCCGGGAACGGGACTTCGACCGGTGGGTGCGCGGCGTCCGAGAACGCGACAGGACGAACGGCCTGTTCGGGCCGCGCTTCGGAGGGAGCCGATGAGAGCGCAGGAGGAGAGGGTCGTGGAAGGTGTCGTGGGGGTGTTCGCCCTCCTGGTCAACACGGTGATCGTGGTGGTCGCCGCCGCCCTGGCGGCCGGGCTCGTGTTCCTGGTGGTCCTGCACCTACGGCGGATCCACGAGGTGCTGTATCGGGGTGACGGTCCGCGTGTGACACCACCGGGGCCCGAGGAATCCGCGTGGTGGGGGTACCACGGCGGTCCCCTTTGGCGGGACCTGGCCGAGGTACACCGCCGAGTCCACCTCGACGCCGGCCCGTTCGTGGTGTTCCTGACGCCGTTCCTGTGCTTGCAACTGGTGGTGGCACTGGTCCACTCCGCCGTGGCCTGGACGGGGGTCGGCGCGCTACGGCTGGTGGACGGCGCGTCGCTGTTCGTACGCCGGATCCGTATGGTGTGCCCACGCTGCTTCGAACACATGCCCTACCCCTCCTACGCGTGCGACGGTTGCGGCCGGCGACACCGAGACGTGCGGCCCGGGGCACGGGGTGTGTTCCGTCGCCGGTGCGTGTGCGGCGGGGACCTGCCCACACTGCTGTTGTTGGGCAGCGCCGACCTGCGTACCCACTGCCCGCACTGTGCCCAGGTGTTGGAGCACCGGCCCGGCGAGGCCCGCGAGTTCGTCCTGCCGTTGTTCGGGGCGGCCGGCGCGGGCAAGACCCGACTCACCCACGGCCTGCACGTGGCCCTGACGTACGCCGCCGAACGCCACGTCCGCGCCCGCACCGTGGCGATGGGGCGCGAGACCGAACAGAGGTTGCGCGACAGCCGGCCCCGGCTCGCACCCGACCACCGGGTGCCGTCCACCCCACCGGGGCGCCGGGCCCGAGGGCTGACCCTGCGCGTGGAGGCCGACCGGTGCGCCCTCCTGATGCAGCTCTACGACACCGCCGGGGAATCGTTCAACACCACCGACCGCACCGAGGACCTCACCTACCTGGGCGAGGCCACCACGTTCCTGCTGGTGTTGGACCCCCTGGCGGTCCCCGCCGTATGGAACGCCCTCGACCCCGACGAACGGCTCCGGCTCGCCGGCGACCGTTCCCAGACGCCCGACCCCGAACGGGCCTACATGCAGGTCCGAGACCAGGTGCACCGGTGGTATCGCGCACACGGCATGGGCCAGGCCAGGACCCGGATCGCGGTGGTGGTGACCCGCGGCGACCTGCTCGCGCACACATCCCTTGACCCCACGGGGGTTCCGCCCGAGCTGTGGCTGCGCGAGGTGATGGGCGCCGACAACCTGCTGCGCGCGGCGCGGGCCGACTTCGGCACCATGGCGACCTTCGTGACCAGTGCCGTCGTGAACCCCGACGGTCTGCCGGACCCCAGCCTGACGGAACTGCTGCGCTGGGTGCTGGCCCGCGAGGCGTCGGCGTTCGGCGAGATGCTCACCGGCCCGCGACGGGTCCCGATTCCCGCCGCCCTCCCCCTGGAGGTGTGAGGTGTCCGTCGGCCCGAACCCGTACCCTCCCTCGCCCCTGGCACCGCCACCGTCTCCGTCTGCGTCCCCGCCCTACCGCTCCGCCCGTCGCGCCACCGCCTGGGTGCTGTACGCGGCCATCGCCCTGACCACGCTCTTCGCCTTGTTCCACCTGGCCCGGGGCACCCTGGCCTTGCTCCATTCGGTCTGGTTCACCCTCGTCACCTGACCGCCCACACTCTCTTTCCCGCTTGCTCGCACCCGGAGGTGTCACCGGTTTCGTGCTGCCCGGGGTGGGTGGGGGGTGGGGGGTGGGGGGTGGGGGGTGGGGCGCCTGGGGTCGGGAGTCTTGGGGTTGTCGGGCGCTACTCGGGCGGGTGCATGGGGCGCCTCAGGTCGGGAGTCTTGAGGTTGTCGGGCGGGGTGGGGGTGGGTTCTCCCTCCTTCCCCGCCGCGTGATTGTTGCCGCCCGCACCGCACGCGTCAAGGCGATGTCGGGTTCTGTAGCGATCGGGTTGGTGGCCTTGACCCGTGCGGCTCGGGCGGCGGTTTGGCGGCTATCGGGGAAGGGGGGAGAGTGGTTGAGGTCCCAACGGCCCCGGGCCTGCGGCCCGGTCCGGCCGCAGGCGGCCGGATCCCTTCCCTATCCGTCTGGTGTTCTCGTGGGGCGCGTCGCCACTACGTGACGGGTCCGGTCACGAAGGGCCCGCTACAGGTCGGGCACGGGGCGGGGCGCGTCCCCGCGGTAGCCGGCCCTGGTCTTCTCAGCGATGATCTTGCTCCTAGCGCCATGTTGGGCGCCCAACATGGCGCTACGGACAAGATCATCATGATGGAGAGACAACACGAGGTTGATGGTGCCGGTGGGCCGATACCCGGGGCGGGAGCCGGTACCAGGGGCGGGAGCCGTGCCGACACCCCCAACGGGAGCCACCCCGGCCCCGGGATATGGCTCTGGGCGGGGGTTCGCGGTGTTTCTGCCCCTGGGCATGGGGATATCCCCACAGGGCATGGGGCCCTTGGGGTCTGACACCCACTCGGGGTGGTCACAGCGGGGGTCTCGCCGGGGTGGTGTTCCACCTGGCGGAAACGGGCGGTGGAAGCGGATGGTGGTGGTCAGGGGGCGGTGGCTGGGGCTGGCTCCCCCTCCCCATCCCCTGACCCGCTTTCCTTTCCCGCTTCCTGGCGGTTCTGGGCGTGGTGGTGCTCCCAGATCTGCCGGTTCACCTTCGCCTGCAACCGGTGCTTGAGCCGATTGTGAGTGGAGCAGAGCACCTGCATGTTGTCGGAGCTGGTGGCCCCGCCGTGGGAGAAAGGGACGATGTGGTCGTACTGCGACCAGCTACGCGGCATGTCGCAGCCCTCGTGCCACTCGCAGTAGGGCTTCTTGAACCCCGCTGCCTGGCGCACCGGATCCGGAGCGCACCGCTGCTTGCGCCCCACATCCAACAAGGTGCGGCCCTGTTCGTCGGTCACGAACCGGCGCAACCAACTGTCGGGGGTCAGGCGGGCCACCATCTGATCGGGCAACACCACACCATCCTCCGTGGTGGCCGGCTCTGCGGTGCCGTCTCCCAGGAAGCGCTTCAGCGGGACGGTGATGTTCAACGTGGCCAACGGTTGGCGGCTCAGGCTGGAGCAACCCCGGTGGGTCAGAGCGGTCTCGAAGATGCGCATCATCGCGTCATAGGTACGCTGATGCTTCGGCATCGCCGCGTTCTCCGGCCCATACGGCTCGGTGTAAGCCTCCAAGGCGGCCTGGATCAGCTCGTTATCGGCCCCCGGACCCCACATCCGCAACAAAAACCCGGACTCGAACGTGGGCGAGAACTGCGCACCCCGGTTCTCGAACGTTTCATCGTAGTCCCGGTCGGCCTTATCCGGATCCAAGCGGGCCACGAACCATTTCGCCGCGTCCCGCAACTGGCGCACCGAAGCCTGCGGGCACTCGGTCTTGAAACCGATCAGCCCGAATTCCAACCGGGCCCGAAACCCTTCCGCCGAAGGACGCTGGGCACGGAATTCCTCATCCGCCGTTTCCAGGACCTTCGCCCACTCGGTGGTGGCCTTTTCGGTGGAGGTCGCGATGGCGCACGCTTCACCCAACGACAAGACCTCACCCTGGAAGGCTTCTTCCACCAGGGGCAGCTGTTGCTTGTACAACGCCCGGGCGAGGGTGGCAAGACTCTTGGCCTCGGCCGGGGAGGTCCCCCACTGGTGGGTGATCCACGCCTGGATGCTGCGCTGGCCACCCTCTTCCAACAGAGCGCCGGTGGCCTCCATACGGGCCAGGGCGGGCAACATCCCATAACGGATCCGGTCGACTTCCCCATTGAGCCGGCCGAACTGGGCGAGCACATCGCCCTCGCACCCGAACGGGATATCCCGGCCGGAGAATTCCACCGCGATCTCCCGCGCACCCGCCATCGCCTTATCGACCGGGGTGTTCCCGGTCGGGCGCGGTGCGTGGGGAGGAAAGCTCATACTCTGATTATATGCGAACACCCCAGGAAATGGCAGGCCTACCGGCGGGTATATTCAACCTATTTCCAGGTCGGCGAATGCGCCTACCATATGTGGGATGGCCATTCTTTGTTATCCACAACCCCTTCCCCTATGACCGGATCCACCTATCACGGAGATGCTCCTAGCGACTTCGTTGGAGGGGCTCTGAATGGAAACGATCTTGTCCGTAGCGCCATGTTGGGCGCCCAAATGGGCGCTACGAGCAAGATCATCGCTGAGAAGACCAGGGCCGGCCACCGCGGGGACGCGCTCCGCCACCCGCCCCGCCTGTAGCGGGCCCTTCGTTACCTCACCCGTCACGTAGTGGCGACGCGCTCCACGAGAAAGCCAGAGGGAGGGGAAGGCATCCGGCCGCCTGCGGCCGGAGTGGGCCGAAGGCCCACAGGGCCGTTGGGACCCCAACCACTCTCCCCCCTTCCCCGATAGCCGCCAAACCGCCGCCCGTGCCGTACGGGTCAAGGCCACCAGCCCCGCTGCCAGAGCACCCGACATTGCCTTGACGCGTGCGGTGCGGGCGGCAACAATCACGCGGCGGGGAAGGAGGGAGAACCCACCCCCACCCCGCCCAACCACCCCAAGACTCCCGACCCGAGGCACCCCACCACCCACCCCCACCCCCGGCGCAACTCAGCGACGTGGGGTGTTGACGATGCGGGCGCCCTCGCCATCCCTGGGATTGGACTGACCCCACAACACGAACCCCAGACTCACCACCAGCAACGCCACCACCCCGAGGCCGTACCCGGTGCCGATGAGCCCTTGGCCCATGATCACCCCGGTGTAGCCGACGGTGACCAGCAGGCCCAGTATGCCGAGGAGGATGCCGGTCCAGGCGCGGTCGGTGAACCGGCGCTGATGGCCACGGACCACCTCCACCATCGCGGCGACCGCCTCCTTGGCGACGGCGTCGGGTTCGCTCACCCGCACACGGGAATCGTGGCCCAGGATCACGGTGACGTGGGTCCGCCCTCGTCGCCCGGTGATGAAGAGTTCACGCAGCTTGCTCTTCTCGGAACGCCCGGCGAACTCAGCGCGCTCGGCGAACTCGGCGAAGGCCTCCGGGGTGTGCCCGACCTCGCCTCCGCCGTCGGTGAGGCCGATCGTCAGGTCGCCCGCGCAGGCGTCGCGAACGAGCTCGGCCAGCGCCACGAGTTCGTCCCGGCGCAGGGCTGGATGCCCGAGGTCGGTGGATTCGACCCGCTCGGCCCGAGGCTGTGGTTCAGGGGACATTCCCCCATTATCGGCCGCCTCAGGGGGTGCGTAGGGCGGTGCGGGTCAGGGCCTCGGCGACGACGGAGTCGGGGTTGGTCAGCGTGATGGGCCTGCCGGTGTAGATGTCGGCGAGGTAGGCGCCGCCGACCGGGGATCCGGTGATCTGGTCGATCTCACCGAGCTGTCGACGGTGGTCGAAGGCGTCGCCCTCGTGGTCCAGGTGCAGCATGGAGGTCATCCACCAGGAGAAGTGTTGGGCCTGCCACACGCGGTCGGAGACCGTGTCGCCGTAGGCGTCCAGCAGTTCCGCCGAACCCTGGTGGAAGTAGCGTTCGAGGGCCTGGCAGAGGACCACGACGTCGGCGACGGCGAGGTTCATGCCCTTCGCCCCGGTCGGCGGGACCGTGTGCGCGGCGTCACCGGCGAGGAACAGCCGCCCGTGGCGCATCGGGTCGATGACGTAGCTGCGCATGGGGATGACCCCGCGCTGGGTGATGGGCCCCTCTTGGAGCTCGAAGCCGTTGCCGTTGACGCGGGCGCGTAGCTCGTCCCAGATGCGTTCGTCGCTCCAGGTGGCGGCGTCCTCCTCCGGGGCGCACTGGAAGTACATGCGTTGCAGGGTGGGCGTACGCGAGCTGATGAGCGCGAACCCGTGCTCGGAATGGGCGTAGATCAGTTCGTCGGAGCTGGGCGGGGCCTCGGTGAGGATCCCGAACCAGCCGTGCGGGTAGGCGTGGAAGTAATCGGTGCGCGCGTCCTTGGGGATGACGCTCCGGCACACGCCCTGGGATCCGTCGCAGCCGGCGATGACGGCGCAGGAGAGTTCCACGCGGGTGCCGTCGGCCTCGGTGAAGCGCACCTTGGGGTCGTCGGTGGTGACGCCGTCGACCTCGACGTCGCGCACCCCGAAGCGCAGGTCTCCCCCGGCGGCCAGGCGCGCCCCGATGAGGTCCTTGAGTACCTCGTGCTGGGGGTAGAGGTAGACGGATCGGCCGGTGAGCGCGGCGAAGTCGATGCGTCGGGACTCCTTGCGGCTGCGCAGGTAGGTGCCGTCGTGGCGTTTGCCCTCGCCGAGGAGGCGGTCGCCCACCCCCGTGGCGGTCATGAGGTCGGCGGTCCCCTGTTCCAGGATCCCGGCCCGGATGGTCGCCTCGATGGTGTCGCGTTCGCGCACGTCGACGACGACGGAGTCGACGCCGGAGAGGGAGAGCAGGTGGGACAGCATGAGCCCGGCGGGGCCGGCCCCGATGATGGCGACCTGGGTCCGTCGGCTCTGGTTCGTCGCGTTCATGGGTGCGCTCGGCTCTCCGTGGCGTAGGGGGCGTGCTCCGGGACGGGAACGCGCACATGTTCGCATTAAGCACGCATGTGCGTTATGCGTACGATACGGCCGGATCTGCCCGTTGTCCATGGCCCCCGCACACGAAACGCCCGGGAGGATCGTTCCCCCCGGGCGCTCGATGAGAGTCGGTCAGCTGTGCTGCTTGCGGCCACCGGCGACGTGGTCCTCGGCCCCCTGGCCGGGACCGTCGGGGTTGGCCCGATAGAAGGCCTCCTGGGCCTGCTGCTCGCGCTCCCACACCACGAAGCGTTCGCTCTCGCCCAGGGCCATGGTGGTCAGCCACACCGCGACGGCGACGTCGTCGACCAGGCCCAGCACGGAGAACAGCAGTTCGGGGATGAAGTCGATCGGCGAGATCACGTACACGACCAGCGCCAGCATGGTGAACAGCTTGCCGCCGCCGAGCTCGGGGTAACGGCCGCGCAGCTTGGCGGTGATCATGCGCGGGAGCGCGCGGACGCGCTGCCACACGGAGACCTTGCCGTCGGTGTTCTGGATGACCTGCCAGGCGGCCGCCCCGGCCGCGGCCCGGTTTGTGTTGCGCATCGTTCGCTCTCCTCAGGGGGCAAGTGACTACTCAAGATATGACGCGATCTCGCCCCTGATCGTTCCCGCGGAGTGGCCGTGCAACCAGGATGGAGACGTAGATGACACCACGGAGGGTGGCCAGAGGGTGGCCGAAGGGGCACGTGGGGCCACTGTGACTGCTTTTACGCAGTTGGGAGGACTTTCGAGGGGAGTTGTCCACAGCATTGACGGGGACACTGGTGGTCCTGATCCGGAAAAGGCATCCTTGGGGAGTCGGCACACCCTTTGTCACGCGGGCCGGCACATCGGGAACATCGAAAACCAAAAAACGGACCAAACACCACAAATCACCCAGCATGGGGTGGCCGCATACGGCCAACGGCCCCCGTTCCCCGTTCTGAGAGGCCACAGCATGCCCCCACAGCAGGTCGCCCCCACCAGCAAGGCACCGGAAAGGCGTCTAGCGGAACGCACCCCGCCGCACCGTAACGAATACCGCCCCTCCCACCCCGAGCCACCCATTCGTTACGATGCGTCCGAGTGGTACCCCGTCACATGGGCCGCCGCTCCACATCTCGAATTCGCCGAACGCGCAGAACCGATGGAGCTTTCCCAGTGTCCAACGCCCAACCCAGGTCGGCGACGACCGTAGCCCTGTTGGCGGATATCCCCAGCACGGGGCACGTGGGTGAGGCCGGGGCCCACCGGTTCCCGCTCAACGGGGACACCGTGGGCGCGCGCAGTTCCGCCTTCGTCGCCTTCGCCATCGAACAGGTCCGGGCCGGCCGTAAGGTCGTCGCCCTCTACCCGGCCTGGCAGGCAACGGACGCCGAACGCGCGGTGAACTTCGCCCGCGGCGCCCTGCGCACCGACCGGATCGCCGGTATCGGCGTCGACCTGTCCCCACTGGCCCTGTCCCTGGTGGCCGACCAGCTCGCCTACCTGGCCCCCTACCTTCCACCGGGCATGGTCGCCGCGCTCAGTGGTGAACTGCCCAAACACCTGCTCGCCGGCGCCTGGCTCCGTACCGTCTCCGGCCTTTCCACCCTGCCCACCAGCATGCGCCAGCACATGGGCTCCTACGCGCCGTCGGTGTCCTTCCTGGCGTTCTGCGCGCCCACCGCGCGGGTGGGTCGGCTACGCCCGGCCGAACTCGCCGTCGGGCTGCCGTTCCGGCCCGTCCAACCCGTGCAGCTGCTGAGTTCCACCCCGGACCCGGCCATCACCAAGGTGTTCGACGACCACCTGCCACAGGCCATCCAACCCGTGGCCACCCGCAACCTGCCCGCACAGCCCCTGGGCAGCGCCTACTGGGGCACCTCCAAGTACGTCGAGTTCGTGGCGCTGAGCGCCCACCCACAGGCGTTGGCCTACGCGGCCGGCTCCATCCGGGCCTCCGCCTGCGCCTGGTGCGGCGAACCCATGGCCGCACGCCCCTGCCCGTTCTGCTCGGCCAACTCCGCCGGGCACCCCATCTACACGTCCGCCACCTCGCCGGTGCGTCCCCCGACCCCGGGGCCGCGATCGACCCCACCCGCGGGCCCACCGACGGGCCCACCGACGAACCCACCCCCACCAGGGGCCGGCGCTCCGGTACCGGGGCCGCCACCCAACGGAGAGGCCCGCGTGCGCCCCCCACAGCTCTCTCGACCCCCACAGTCCCCGCCCGCCCCCGCGGAGGAACCACCGCACCGCCGACTGGACCCACGGTCCTACTCACGGTGACAGCCCCTCCCGGCCGGGTCCCATCGCCATGTCCGCGACGGGATCCACGACGACACTGGAAACGGATAGAGCCCCCTTATGAACCCCCGTCAGCGACGAGGCGTCCTGCTCATGGTCGTGGCCGCGGTCGGCGCAGTGGCAGTATTCGCGTCCGTGTTCACCTACCTCGACAGCCAGCAGGAACGCCTGGGCCAGTTCGCCACGGTCCTGCGTTTGGTCGACGACGTGGAGGCCTACCAACCGATCACCCAGGAACAGGTCGAGTCGGTCGAGGTCCCCAGCATGTACTTCGACCCGGAGGTGTTCATCTCCGACCTCTCCGACGTGGACACTCCCGCCGATCAGCAGTTGGTCGCCGCCTCCCATCTGGAGAGCGGTGTTCTCCTGCAGCAGGGCATGGTGCAGCCGCAGCCGACCCTGACCGAGGGCGAACGCGAGATCGCCATCATGGTCAACGCCGAGACCGGCGTGGCCGGCAAGGTGCGACGCGGCTCGGTCGTGGACATCTACGGCACCTTCCAGCCGCGCGACCACGGCGAGGCCTGCGCCACCCGTGTCATCACCGAGGTCGAGGTCCTCGACATCGGTGAGCTGCGCAGTCAGGAGACCGATTCGGGGGTGACCGGTGTGGTTCCGGTGACGTTCCGGCTCGATCCGGACAGCGCGCTGCAGCTCGCCTACGCCGAGGAGTTCTCCACAAAACTGCGGCTGGCCCTGGTCAGCGCGGACGGTGGCGGTTCCGTGGGTGACGAACAGTTCTGCAGCGGGGACTTCGACGACCTGATCGATCAGGCCGCCGACCAGACCGACGAGCGGCGCGTGCCGCATGGGGGGTAGACAGCGGTGAACTTCCGCGTTCTGGCGGGGATGCCCACATCCGAGACCGAGATGGTGCTCGCCGCACGGTTCGAGGAACTGGGCACGTGCGACCTGGTGGCCATCCGCAACACCGGCACGGCACTGCACGACGCGGCCGGCGAGTTCCCCGAACTCGACGTCATCCTCATCCACGAGGACATGGGGCCCGCGCCGGTCCTGGAGACCGTGCGCGACCTGTCCCACCGCCATCCCCAACTGGCGATCCTGCTGGTGTCCTCGGCCATGGACCCGAACACCTTCACCGGAGCCATGGAGGCGGGCGCCCGCGGGGTGCTGTCCGCGGACGCCGGGATCGGCGAGCTGGAGACGCGGATCGCCAAGGCCGCCGAATGGTCACGCACCCTGCGCCGCCACCTGGAGTCCGCCTCCCACGAACTACCGGCCTCCGGGGTTCGTGGTCGGATACTGACGATCAGCGGCGCCAAGGGCGGGGTGGGCACCACCACCTGCGCGGTGCACCTGGCGATGGCCGCCGCCAGACGCGACCGGGTCGTGTGCCTGGTCGACCTCGACCTGCAGGCCGGTGACCTGCCCGCCTTCCTCGATCTCCAGCACCGTCGGTCGATCACCGACCTGGTGGAGAGCGCCGACGACATCAGCCCCGGCATGCTCGCCGAGACCCTGTACGTGGACCCGCGCGGCCCGCACGTTCTGCTCGCCCCCGAACACGGGGAACGCGGCGAGGACGTCAACGCCCGCGCCACCCGACGCATCCTCAGCGCCCTGCGCTCACGCTACGAACTGGTGATCGTGGACTGTGGGTCCACCATGAACGAGGCCACCGCGATGGCGGTGGAGCTGGCCGACAACGCCGTGGTGACGGTGACCCCGGACGTACCGGCGATGCGCGGGGCCCAACGCCTGATGGCGATGTGGGAACGGCTACAGATCCGCACCCAGGACAACGTGCACTCCCTGGTCACCCGGCACAGCCGCAAGAACGAGATCCAACCGGACTTCCTCCAGCAACTGCTGGGCACCAAGGTGCTGCGCACCCCGGTCCCGGCCGCCTACCGGGCGCTGGAGCCCGGCGAGAACAACGGCGACCCCACCAAGGTGACCGACGAGGGGCTGCGCAAGGCCTTCGCGCGGTTGGCCGCGGAGCTTGACCTGTTCACCGCGCCCACCGGGCCGGGCGGCAGCGGCAAGGGCGGGTTCACCCCCTCCGGCGGCGCCACCCCGGCGCCGGGGGTCTCCTCTGACGGACCACCCTCCACCCGGGACGTGTCCGGATTCCTCAACGCCAGCGGCCACAACGTGTTCAACGGGCACGCGGTGACCGGGGCGCGGGGCCCCGGCGGGTCGGGTGGCCCCGGGGGAACGGGCGGAACCGGTGGATCGGGCGGCTGGGATCCGGGGTCCACGGGGCGGGGGTTCGGTGGCTGAGCGACGCGGCGGCACCTCCTCGCGTCGCGACGACCGGGGCGCGATCATCGTGGAGTTCGCCGCCATGGTGCCCTTCATGATGCTGGCGTTGGCCCTGGTGTGGCAGGTGCTGCTCATCGGCCTCACCTCCATGTACGCCTCGCACGGCGCGGCCGAGGCCGCCCGGCAGGCCGCGGTCACCCCCGACGACATGGAGCGCATCGACGAGGAGGCCCGCAAGCGCGTGCTCTCGCCGTGGGACGCCCCCGACGTGCTCACCACCTCCGTCGTGGAGCGCGACGGCGCACGCTACGCCCAGGTGACCGTGGCGATGCCGGTGTTCCTGCCAGGTACGAGCGGACCCTGGGACATCACGGGTGAGGCGAGGGTCGTCACCGAGGTCGTCCCGCGTGACGGCGTCGTCGAGCCACCACCTGGCACGGAGCCATCGGAGCCGGGGGAGGACGACACGTGAGACGCGGCCTCTGCCCCCGAGCGCGCCGGGACGCCGACCGCGGCGGCCCCATCCTGGAATTCGCCGCGGTCCTGCCGATCCTGCTGCTCACCGTGGTGGTCGCCTTCGAGGCCTTCATCTCGTTCGTGGCGATCGAACGGCTGGAGTCCGCGGCGCGCGCCGGGGCCCGGGAGGGCACCGAGGAGGCCGCCCATCAGGCCTTGCCGAGCTGGTTGGACGAAGCGACCGTCACCAGCGGCACCAATGACAGTGACGGGTTCTACGTCGAGGTCTCGCACTCGCTGCCGATCGTGTTCTCGGTGGACCTGAACGTGACACTGACCCGTCGGGTGGACATGCCGAACATGTGACGCGTGGCCCGTCCACCAAGGAGGAAACGAGGAACATGGGGCTGAAGGACCGCCTGGAAGAGGACCGTTCCAACGAGGAACGGGCCGACCGGAGCAGTGTGACGCACTGGCGACGGCGACTCCTGGCCGAGATCAACCTGGAGGACCTGTCACGGCTCACCCTGGCCCAGCGCAGGGTCCGCCTGGAGAAGGTCGTCGGGCACATCCTTTCCCGCGAGGGGCCGGTGCTGTCGGACCGGGAACGTTCGATCCTCACCCGACGGGTCGTGGACGAGGCACTGGGCCTCGGTGTACTCGAACCCCTGCTCGCCGACGAGACCATCACCGAGATCATGGTGAACGGCCCCGACAACGTGTTCGTGGAACGCGCGGGCCGGATGGAGCGCATCGACGCGACCTTCAACGGCGAGGAGCAGCTCTACCAGACCATCGACCGGATCGTCTCGCTGGTGAACCGGCGCGTGGACGAGTCATCCCCGATGGTCGACGCCCGTCTGCCCAGCGGCGAGCGCGTCAACGTCATCATCCCGCCGCTGTCGTTGTCGGGTCCGGTGCTGACCATCCGACGCTTCCCCAAGCCCTACCCCATCGAAGACCTGGTGCGCATGGGCAGCCTGGACCAGGCCACGGGCGTGCTGCTGTCGGCGATGGTCCGGGCCCGGTTCAACATCGTGGTCTCGGGCGGTACCGGCACCGGTAAGACCACCTTCCTCAACGCCCTGTCGGCGTTCGTGCCCAGCACCGAACGCATCGTCACCATCGAGGACTCCGCCGAACTCCAGTTGATGCAGGACCACGTGGTGCGGTTGGAGTCGCGGCCCGCCAACATCGAGGGACGCGGCGAGATCGCCATCCGTGACCTGGTGCGCAACGCGCTGCGGATGCGCCCGGACCGCATCATCGTCGGTGAGGTGCGCGGGCCCGAGACCATCGACATGCTCCAGGCCATGAACACCGGCCACGACGGCTCCCTGGTGACGGTGCACGCCAACTCGGCCGAGGACGCCATCCACCGGATCCAGACCCTGGCCACCCTGGGCGACGGACGTGTCCCCTACAACGCGCTGCGCGACCAGATCAACAACGCGGTGGACGCGATCGTGCACCTGGGCCGGTGGCCCGACGGGTCGCGTCGGGTCTCCGAGGTGGCCGTGGTGTCCTCGCGCCGCAGCGAGGAGTTCCGGCTGGACTCGCTGTTGGAGTTCGCGTCGCTGCCCGCCGGAGCGGACCACGACGTGAAGGGCGAGTTCCGGCACCGCCCCCTGCCACGCCACGTCGCCGGTCGGATCTACCACGTCGGTGAGAGCATCCCCTCGGTGTTCGGCGTGGTCCCCGACGGCCCCGGCGGAGGACACCGGTGACCACTTTCCCCCGTACCCCCCGATCCTCGGCGTCACCGCCGGGCCCGACGCGATGGGAGTCAGCGTGACCTGGCAGTTCGCAGCGATCCTCGGTGGGGTCGCTCTGGTTCTGGCCGTGTTGCTGTGGGCGATCTGGGAGTTCGTGGCCAGTTCCGACCAGCGCCGTCTCATCGCGTCCCGCAGCGCCTTGGCCCAGGCCGAGTACGACGCCTCCACCCCGATGGCGCGCCTGGACGTGGCGCTGCACCGCACCCAGTGGGGTGCCCGGCTCAGCCGCCGCCTGGCCCGTTCGGGCACCGATACGCGACTGTCCACCTTCCTGGTCGCGTTGGTGGGCGGAGCACTGCTCGCCGTCATCGTGGTCTGGCAGATCCTCGCGCCGATGTTCGGGTTGCTGGCCGCGGTGGGGGTGGGGTTCCTGTTCTTCTCCTACCTGAGCCGGGCCGAGGCCAAGCGCCGCGAGGAGTTCACCGGTCAACTGCCCGACCTGGCGCGGGTGCTGGGCAACGCCACCTCCGCCGGGCTGGCCCTGCCCACCGCGGTGGCCATCGCCGCCGACGAACTCGACGGGCCCGCCGGCGAGGAGCTCGGACGCATGGCCGAGTCGATGAAGCTGGGCGCGAGCTTCGAGGAGTCCGTCGCCGAACTGCGCGAACGCATGCCCTCCCGAGAGCTCGGCGTGCTGCTCTCCACCCTGATCGTGGCGTCCAGGTCGGGTGGTTCGCTGGTCAGCGCGCTGCGCAACATCTCGGCCACCTTGGAGAACCGCAAGGAGACCCGGCGCGAGGTGCGCACCATCCTGTCCGAGACCACCAGCACCGTGTGGGCGTTGGGGTTCATGTCGGTGGGCGCCCTGTTCCTGCTCAACATGATCCAGCCGGGCATCATGCGCACCATGACCTCCCAACCGGCCGGGATCGGGCTGCTGCTGGTCGTGGCGACCCTGTTCGTCATCGGATTCGTGGCGGTGTCCCGGATCACCAAGTTCAAGATGTAGCCCCGAATCCCCCCGAAGGAACTCGGATGAACCTGCTCCCCCTGCTGGTGGCACTGGCGTCGGCACTGATCGTGGTACTCGCCTGTTATGGCCTGCACCTGAGCATGTCGAAGACGCGCGTGCCGGTGGACGAGCCGACCGCGCGTCCCGTCGTCAAGAGCGACGAGACGTTCTTCCTGCACCGGATCACCGAGGCGATCGGCCGCCCCTTCGCGGGTTCGGTCCTGGCCTCGCTCACCGAAAAGCGCCGCGGATCCATCCACGAACGGATCGAGGCGTCCGGCCGGGTCGACGGACTGACCGTGGAAAGGTACGTCCGGCGCAAGATCGGCGAGGTCGCGCTCTACGGCAGCCTGTCGGTGCTGCTGTTGCTGTCCGACAACGCCATGTTCGGCCTGGTGATGCTGGCCTTCGTGGGCCTGACCGACCTGAGCATGTACGTCAAGGCCCAGGAGCGGGCCGACCAGGTGCAGTCACAACTGCCGGACTTCCTGGACGTACTCGCGGTCACGGTGAGCGCGGGCATGTCGTTCCGCGCCGCCGTGGCCCGGGTCGCCGACTCCATGCCGGGTGTGCTCTCCGGCGAGTTCGTCATCGCGCTGCGCCAGATGGAGTTGGGCACCTCCCGCCGGGAGGCGTTCGACGCCCTGCGCCGCCGCAACCGCAACGAGTCACTCGGCAAGTTCGTGACCGCCATCCAGCAGGCCGAGGAACTGGGCGCCCCGCTCAGCGACACCCTGGTCAACATCAGCCAGGACATGCGTCGCGAGGACGCCCAGTACATGCGCCGCAAGGCTCAGCAGCTCAACCCGCGCGTGACCGTGGTGACCGCCACGACCCTGTTGCCGGGCCTGCTCATCCTCATCGTCGGGTCGATGATCCTGGGCAGCGACATCGACTTCGGCAGCCTCCTCGGCGGCTGACCCCGGCGGGTCACTCCGCGGGGGTGGGCGGCGGGAAGGGGATCTGGGACAGGACCGGGATCAGGCTCTCCTCCTCGAAGTCCAGGTGGGCGTTGAGCTCCCGGGACATCCGGTCGAGTTCGGCGCGGAAACGGTCCGGGTCGGCGGTGGCCAGGTCGGCCAACAGCCGCTCCAGCTCGCCGCGGATCCGGTCCACGACCCGGTGTTCGGCGATCAACCGCTCGATGGGTTCGCGCAGGTGAGGGTAGCCCTGCGCGAGACCCGGGAAGACACCGTCCTCTCCACTGTGGTGGAAATGCAGTGATTCGCAGAACGCCAGGCAGTGCTGGCGGATCTGCAGGTTGAGCCCCACCGGGGCGCCGCTGCCGGCGTGTTCGGCCAGGTACGCCTCGGCCTCCTCGCGCACCCGGTCGAGCTGGCCGCGCAGCCACCCGTGCACCTCGAACAGCTTCTCGGCGAGGTTGGTGACCTCCCCCGCGCTCTCCAGGGCGGCGGGTTGGAGTTCCACCACCGGCAGCCGGCGCCCGGACCGCGACTCGTAGTCGCCGAACCCCGGTTCGCGACGAACGACCTCCTCGAACAGGCGGTCCCGTTCGGCGCCCTCGGTGGGCACCGCGACCGCTTCGAAGCGTTCGGTGCCCAGCTCCACGACCACCATCGGATGCGCGAGCAGGTTGCGATACCAGTCGGGGTCGCGCGAGGACCCTCCCGCCGAGGCGACGACCAGCAGCCGGTCGTCGACCCTCAGGTACCCGAGCGGGTTGGTGTACTCGCGACCCGACCGCGCCCCGGTGGTGGTGAGCAGCAGCAGGTCACCGCCTTCGAACATGCCGCCGACGTGGCCTCCGTTGGCACGGAACTCCTCCACCACCGGCACGTTGAAGGGGCTCACCACCGGTTCGGGGCGGGCGTGCGGATGCGGCCTGTCGGACTGCGCGGTCTGAGCGGCCTGGTCGGATCGGTCGGACTGAGTGGTCTGGTCGGTCATGGAAGTACCTCCTGAGTGAGTGGAGGCGGCCGACCCCGAGCACACGAGGTATCGCCGTCGAAGGCACTGTCCGGCACAGCGTGGCCGAAACGACGCGGCCGAAGCGACGTGGACAGGCCTGGCGGGGCAAGGCGAAGGGAGCGCACGGAAGCGCCGAGGCGAATGGTGTTCGGGGAGGCCGCCGGTCAAGATGCCGGACGGTGCGGCGGCCCGGAGAGGGCCGCGAGCGGTTCAGCCGCTCAGATTCCGTACGCGAAGTAGTGGCTCACGATTGGCTCCCCGAAGAATTCAGGCGCCTCCATGTCGACCGACCGGCCCACTGCTCTTGGTTCGGGACACGCGACGCCCCACCACCTTAACCGGCCGTGCGGGTAGGGGGAACCCCACCGGAGGTCTCGCCTCAGCCCCATCGGTTCCCCTCGGGCCGATCCGTAGTTTCGAGGTCGTCCCCTCACGCACCTCACCCCTCGGAGAGAACCATGAGGCGTTCCCTCGCCCCGGATCTGGCCCGCGGCTTCATGCTGCTGTTCATCGCGCTGGTCAACGCGCAGTTCTTCCTCACCCACGCCGACACGGTCCGGGGCGTGGGCGACCAGGCGCTCACCTTCGTCCAATCCCTCCTGGTGAACGGCCGGGCGATCCCGCTGTTCTCATTGCTGTTCGGCTACGGCATGGTCTGGATCGCCCGTCGGGTCACCGAGTCGGGGGGCGGATGGGTGCACGTGCGGACGGTGCTGCACCGGCGCGGGCTGTGGATGCTGTTGATCGGCCTGGCGCACGGGGTGCTGCTGTTGCCGGTGGACATCATCGGCGCCTACGGGTTGTCGCTGGTGCTGTTCCTGTTCTTCCTGCGGGTCGGTGACCGGGCGCTGCTGTGGGCGGCCGGCCTGTTCGCGGGGGTCTCGGTGGCCCTGAACTCCCTGCTCACCTTCGTCCTGGGCGGCCAGGGCGAGGAGGAGGGCCCGGCCGCGTACGCCGCGGCGCCCTCCCTGGTGGAGTCGGACCTCGTGGCGGCGATGGGCGAACGCTTCGCCGAGTGGGTGCTGTACACGCCCGTGACCCTGGTGTTGGTGGTGATGCCCCCACTGCTGGTCGGTGTTTGGGCCGGACGCCACCGGATCCTGGAGCACCCCGAACAGCACCGGACCCTGCTGGTGCGCACCGTCGTCGTCGGTCTGGGGCTCGCGGTGGCGGGCGGCCTGCCCGACGCCCTGGTCAGCGCGTCCCTGGTGCCGAACCCGGGCCCGGAGGTCGAGCCGGCCCTGTGGATCCTGCACGATGCGGTCGGCTGGGCGGGTGGGGCCGGTTGGGCCGCCCTCATCGCCCTGGTCGCGCTCGGACTGTCCAACGCGAACGCGACCGAACACCCGTTGGTACTGGCGGTCGCCGCCGTGGGCGAGCGTTCCCTGAGCTGCTATCTGACGCAGGCGGTGGTGTTCACCCTGGTGTTCGCGCCCTACGGACTGGGTTGGGGCGCGACAGCGAGTGCCTCGGCCGCCGCCGGTGTGGCGGTGGCGACGTGGGCGGCGACGTTGGTGTGGGCCGACCTCTCCCGGCGTCGCGGCGGGCGCGGCCCCGCCGAGACGCTGCTGCGCCGACGCGTGTACGCCGGGATCCACCTGCCCGGTCGCACGGGTGAGTAGGGGTCAGCCCTCCTCGACGGGGCAGTCCATCATCGTGTTGGACTCCAGCGAGGTGTCCGGGACCGCGAAGAAGCCCGAGCCCATCGCCTCTTCCTCACGCCACTCCAGGGTGCCGTCCACGTCGTAGCAGTGTCCGCTCATCTCGTGCGTCAGCGGACCCGAGTGCGCGGCCGGCCGGTAGGCCACCCCTCCGCGCTCGGGGGCTCCCGGGATGTACACGGTCAGTGTCTCGGAGGGGTGGTCCGGACCCAACACGGTCAGGGGTGTCAGGGGTGCTTCCAGCTCGCTGCCGGTACCGCCTCGGTGGACCTCCTTGTCGACCCCGGCGTTCTCCGCGGGGTCGAGCGGGACGAGGGTCATGAAGTCCTCGGCGTACACGATGTGGCTGCCCACGTCGGGGTGGTAGCGCAGCTCCACCGAGAACTCGGCCCCGTCCGCGGCCGGAACCACCTGGGTCATGCACACGGACAGAACGGGGAACGCGCTCAGGCCCGGCGTGGCCAACCCGTAGTCGACGGTGTCGTGGTCGACCGGGTAGACGAACGGCCAGATCTCCGGGTCGACGATCGGGGTGCCCTCCGGCCCAGGGGTGAGCAGTTCGAGGTAGGTCTGGGCCGCGGCGGCCCCCGGGTCGAACGGACGCCACTGTGCCCGGGCGTCCTGCGCATCGACCCGTTCGGGGTCGTCACAGGCCATGGGCTCGGGCTCGGCCGGTTCGGGTTCCGATTCCGTTTCCTGGGCGGCACCGCCCGGGGAGCCCTGGTCGGGTTCCTCGGCCACGACGTTCTCGGGCTCGGCGTCGCCGAGCGTCTCGAACAGCAGGTAGCCGATACCCAACGCCAGGGCCATGCCGAGGGCGCCGACCACCAGCCACAGGCCCACGCGTGGCCCGCCGGCGGTCTCCTCGTCCTCTTCGAGCACCAGCTCCTGGGTGTGGTTCGCGGCGCCGGGTTCGCCCCGGGCCCCGAACAGGTAGGCGTTGGCGTCCGGTTCGGGCTCCGGGGCCGGGGACCGGGTCTGGGCCGGGACCGGAGTGCCGGCAGCGGCGGCGGGAGCGGGCTCCGGCTCGGTCGTGGTCTGGGCCAGGGCGGCGTTGGTCCAGGTCACCGGGTCGTGCGGGGGGATGTTCTGGGCGGACCAGTGCTCGGCGATGAGCGCGCGCAGCCGGTCGGGCCAGGTGTCCGCGGTGGCCCGTTCGTCGATACCGAGCAGCAGCAGGCATTCCAGGTACGCCTCGTCCGCGGAGGGACGCCGGGCGGGGTCCGGGGAGAACGCGCGTTCGAGCAGCGGGCGCAGTTCCTCGGGAAGGGCGCTCAGGTCCACGCGCGCCTCGCGGGCGCGGGCCGCCATCTCCCACACGATCTGTCCGGGGACCCGCCCGGGCACGTGGCCGGCGGGGTTGGGGCCGAACGGCGGGACGCCGGTGGCGGCGTACACGACCAGACCGGCCCACCCGTGCACGTCGGTTGCGGTGGACGTGGCGGCCCTCTCGTAGCGCTCGGGGGCCAACCAACCCAGGCTCTGGGCGCTCTGGGTGGGTGCGCTCGGGTCGATACGGCGGACGATGCCGTAGTCGAGGACCTTGGGACCGTCGGCGGCCACGACCACGTTGCCCGGGCGCATATCCCCGTGCACCAGGCCCAGGGAGTGGAAGCCGGCGAGGGCCTCGGCCATTCCGGCGGCGAGGACGAGGAGCTGGTTGCCGCTGAAGGGCCCCTGGCCGCGCATGCGTTGCCACAGCTCGAACCCGGGGATGTATCCGACGGCCGACCAGGGGCGTCCCTCGTGGACACCGCCGTCCCGGACCGGGACGGTGCACACACCACCCACCTGACGCATGAGCGCGTCCTCGTCGGCGGCATCGGCGCCATCGGTCCATTCGGCGTCGGCGATCTTCAGGGCCAACGTCTCGTGGTCCGGCGAGACGGCGGCGTAGAGGGTGCCCAGACCGTCGGCTCCGAGCCGCCCGATCAGGCGGTAAGGGCCGACCTGGAGCGGGTCGCCGTCGGTCAGGGGTGCGACGTTCGGCGGTAGGGCGGGAGAGGAGAAATCCATTGGGGGCAGCTTTCCACACATCAAGGGACGGTTGTGGTGGCCTGTGCCGGGATAGCACATTCGATCCCGTGGTCCTGAGAATCTACCCAATCGTCGGGGTACCCGTCGCCGGGTCTGCGGTATCGAAAAGCCCTACGGGGCCGCCCGGAAAGGGCTTTCGGCCGACCACCCGCCACCACACATGCGACCACCCCTGGACCGGGAAGCCGCTGCTCATCGTGGTTCCAGGTTCCACACGTTCCTTCGCGAATCGGCGAATGAGACCGGCGCCACAGCATCCAAAGGCCCCGTTTCGCGTCCTCGGCCGTTATCAGGTTGTTGGGCGGGAGGAGGGAATTCGTACTCAACCCGGAAAATCAGACAGGTGCCCGCGCAACTTCTTGAGCTGTTCCTCGCTTCCCACATCGCCCTCGTAGCCGTCGTCGTCCTCGACGACGGCGGGTGGTCGGGTGATCGTGCCGGGCCCCTCCTCCAGACGCCGCCGCAGCGCGTCGATCTCCCTGCCCTGGTCCCGTCCCAGGACCATTCCGATCGCGCCGAGGGCGACCCCGGCGAGGACCATCACCACCGCGAGCACGCCCAGGGAGGTCGTGTAGGCGACACCGAAGACCAGCCCCACCGCCGCAGTACCCGCGCCCAGGATCGACATGCCCCGGGGCAGGTGTCGGGAGACACCGCTCTCCAAGGCTTCCAGCCTCTCCTGGGACCGCTCCCGCTCGGCCTCACCGGTGCGCGACTTGGCGGGCAGGCCCTCGTCCCGGCCCTCCCCCACGGCCTTCGCCCGCCGTGCCCGCCGCGCCTCGGCACGGTCGCGCAGCCGCTTCCCCCGCTCCGCCACCGTCGACAGGTCCTCGCGCTGGGCCCGCAGCGCCACGGCCACCGGCCATGGGTCGTCGGCCCCCTCGATGGCGGCGCGCACCCGCTGGAGGACCTGCTGTTCGGGACCCTCCTGGAACCCCTGCGTCACCCACGCCACCAGCACACCCGCGTCCGCGTCGCGCTTGTCGTGGGTGGCGAGCATGTGGACCAGGTCGCCCTTGCGTACCGGCGAGATCTCCCTCGGGGTGAACGCCAGGGACTCGGCGACCCTGTTCATCCACTCCTGTCCCTTGCGCAGCCGATCGAACAGGACCGTGGCCTGGCGGGCGACCCTGCCGTACAGGACGCAAGGGGCGCCCCACACGCACGGCTCATGTTCGTTACGGAAGCAGTGGTGCTTGCCGAACGCCCCCAACAGGTCATAGCGCTCGATGAAGTGCATGAGCGAGTCGTACTCGCCGTCCCGATACGGCCAGGCGCGCCCGTCCCGGGTACTGAACAGGGCGCCCCAGGACATGTCGACGTCGCGGAAGAGCGCGCCCAGGTGAGGGTCGAGTTCGGCGATCAGGTGGGCGGCCTGGACGTCGGCGCCCCCGTAGTCCTCCGGCAGCGCTCCCACCACCCGGTGGGCCCCGCTGTCCTTCTCGGGCAGCCAACGCAGCAACGCGTGGCGTTCGCGCGGCTCACTCAGCATCTCGTGCGCCTCCGCCCACCGTTCCTGCATGCCGGCGGCGAGTTCGGTGGGGTCGGCGTAGTACACGCCGGCGATCTGGAAGGGCGCCCGTCTACTGCCGCTGACGCTGCGCCAGTAGGCCTGCACGCCCTCGTCCAGCAGGAGGGTGCCGCTCGCGTGGCCGGCTTCGAGGCGTTCGTGCTCGAGCGGGACCTCCTTGCCCAGGAGGATGGCCAGGAGTTGGTAGGAGGTGGGGCGCCGCTCCGGTTCCTTGTGCAGACAACTCGCCACGATCCTCGCCAGGTAGTCGGGCACTCCCCGCAGGTCGGGGGTGTCGTGTTTGATCCGTTCGAGGATGCGGTGGTCGTTGGGCGCGTCGAACACGTGCCCACCGGTCGCCGCGAAGGCCATCACCGCTCCCCAGGCGTGCACGTCGATGGCGGCGGTGACCTCGGAGCCGTTGGCCTGTTCGGGTGCCATGTACCGGGGGGTGCCGATGAGGCCGCTGGCCAGGGCGGTGCGGTTGTCCAGGGTGCGGGCGATCCCGAAGTCGATGACCCGGACGCCCTCGCTGGTGATGATGATGTTGGTGGGGGTGAAGTCGCGGTGGACGATGTTGGCGCCGTGCACGGCGCCCAGGGACGTGGCCGTGGCGAGCGCCAGCCGGTAGAGGGGGTCGCCGTACAGGGGGCCTTCCTCACCGACGAGTTCGCGCAGGGTCCGGCCCTCGACGTACTCCGTCACCACCCAGGGCGGGTCCTCCTCGGTCCCGGCGTCGAACACTTCGGCGATGAAGTACCGCTTGACCTGCTTGTTGTGCTCGACCTCCTTGCGGAAACGCTCCCGGTCGCGTTCGCGTTCGACCGGGGAGACGCCCGCCGGCTCGTGCAGGACCTTGATGGCGGCGACGTGGCCGTCGTCATGGCGCCCCAGGTAGACGGTGCCGAAACCGCCCACGCCCAGAACCTCGGTGAGCCGGTATCCACCGAAGGTCTCGCCGATCCGGTTCCCGACGTCGTCGGTCGGTCGATGGCCGTTGGTGGACTCTTCGCCGATGTTCACGAGTGACCCTTCTGCAAGCCGGGGGGAGCGAGGCACACTACCTGAGGGTGGGATGCCGTCAGCGGCCTCTTGGTGCTAGGACCTGCCCGCGCGGACGCGGTTCTCACCTCCATCGCCGGACCCATCGGCTGCAACCCCGTGCAACCATTGCGTTCGCGCGAGCCCGCTTTCCAGTCGAACTCCAGATATCGGGCCCTTCGTCCTGAACCCCGTTGGCCCTACACGATCGACCCGCAGTACCACCAAGCGGTTCCTTCGAGGCATATGAACCAACAAAAGACCGATGGCCGGATCCGGCCGAACCCCAAGATCAACTTCAACGATTAATCGCGAATGGCTGCGGACGACGCGCGCCCTCGGGCATACTCGTTGTCGTCGGACAGCCGACCGTGGTGGTCCTCGCATCGAGGACCGTGGCAGTCGTGGTGTCCACACGATGCACTCGACACTCCACGTCCGAGGGGTCGCGTCGGCCACGGCCCGGCCCCACGGCACGGGTCATGAATGGTCCGGCGAGGCGCTAGAGTACATCACGGGCCCGCTTTTCCACGTTAGTCACACGAGGTCGGGCGGACCGAAGAGAGGAATATCGGAAGTTCGTCATTCCCGGGTAGAACTTTCCGATAGTCCTATTTCCAAAGTGCGGCGGTGAGGTTTATCGGGGGAATCCACGTTCTTCACGCACGTGGATGCCTCACCACCGCCACAGGGCCTCTGGATCTACTGCCCTCCGACCGACGGGCACCGGGAGGGAGATGGGGACCAGAGGGTTCAGGGGCCCTTCCCGTAGGGGGGTGGAGGCCCGGCGATCTCTCGCATCAGGGGGGAAGAGATCGCCGGGTCTTCCGTACGTCCGGGGAACTCGACCGCGGCCACCTTCGTTGGTCCCATCGTGAACAAGCTGAGGATGACACCGGTCGCGGTGGGGTCAGCGGTCCCGGCAGTTGAGCACCGTCTCAAGCAGCCCCGGGAAGCGCCCCTCCAACTCCTGGTCGCGCAACGACACGAAGCACCGCGTGCCCTCGGTCCGATTCAGCAGCAGACCCGCGTTGCGCAGGATCTTCAGGTGATGGCTGAGCGTGGACTGCGCGATCGGCAGATCGATGTCCTTCCAGGCCCGCTCACCCTCCAGTGCCGCGAGCATGCACACGATCCGCAGCCGCGTGGGCTCGGCCAGCGCGGACAGGACCGTGACCAGTTCGACCTCGTCCAGCGCCGGATGCTCCGGCCCCTTGGACACACCCCGGGGCGCCAAGGCCCCACCTCCACTCACCCGTTCGGATTTGGTATGCGTTCAGGCGCGAGTGTACCGTCAATGTTCGATGATCGTCGATCATCGAACATTCGAGGTCAGTGGGGGTAACTGAGATGACCGAAGCCGAGAGCGCCAGAGTGAACCTTCCCGGATCGCCCGTACCCGGGGGTGGGCTCGCGCTGTCCGTCCTGGACCACGCGAGCATCGTCGAGGGTTCCGAGCCCGGTCAGGCCCTCCGTGACGCCCGCGAACTCGCCCAGAACCTGGAGAGCTGGGGCTACACCCGATTCTGGCTGTCCGAGCACCACAACATGCGCGCCATCGCCAGCGCCGCCACCTCCGTCGCCCTGGGCTTCATCGCCGAGGGCACCTCCACCATCCGCGTGGGTTCGGGGGGCGTCATGCTCCCCAACCACTCGCCCCTGGTGATCGCCGAACAGTTCGGCACCCTGGCCTCTCTCTACCCCGGCCGCGTCGACCTGGGGCTGGGCCGCGCGCCCGGCACCGACCCGCGCACCATGCGTGCGCTGCGCCGCGATCACTCCGCCTCCTCCACGTTCCCGCAGGACGTCCAGGAGTTGCAGGCCTTCTTCGAGCCGGCCGCCCCCGGCCAGCCGGTGCGCGCCGTGCCCGGCGAGGGGCTTCGCGTGCCGCTGTGGATCCTCGGGTCGAGCCTGTTCGGCGCCCAGTTGGCCGCCCACCTGGGGCTGCCGTACGCGTTCGCCTCACACTTCGCACCGCAGGCGCTGTACGAGGCCCTGGCCTCCTACCGGGAGAACTTCGCGCCCTCCGAGCAGTCGACGCGGCCCTACGTCATGGCGGGGGTCAACGTGTTCATCGCCCCCACCGACGACGAGGCGCGGAGGCTGTTCACGTCCATGCAGCAGTCGTTCCTGGGCACCCTGCGCAACGCCCGCGGGCTCCTGCCGCCGCCCATCGACCCCACGTCGTTGGACACCATGTGGCGGCCCGGGGAGAAGCAGCAGCTGGAGTCGATGCTGCGCTACTCGTTCGTTGGTTCGCCCGAGACCGTCAAGGCCAAGATCGACCAGTTCGTCGCCGACACCGGTGTGGACGAGCTGATGGTCTCGTCGATGATCTTCGATAAGAAGGCCCGCATGTACTCCTATGAGGCGCTCGCCGACCTGTACGGCCTGGGGGCGGTCAAAGAGGGCTGACGGGACACAAGACCCTGGTCGGGGGAACTGGGTCAAGGGTGGCGGAACCGGGTCAGGCAGGACCCGGACCGTCTCCCCCGGCCACCGGGGCGTGGGGCGAGGTCGCGAGGGCCTCGCCCCACGCTTATGTCCAAGGCTTGGGGCGGGCAGGCTTCCGCACGAACAGAGGTCGATCACGCAGAGGCCGCTCACGTGGGGAACTCGCCGTACCAGGACCTGCGCACGAGATGCTTGGGCAGATACCCGGATTCGACTTCGAGGCTGAAGTCAGGATCCACCTCCGCGGTGTCATAGGCCAGGCACGCGAGGGCGAGGAGACCCAGGTGGAAGACCCCATCGATCTCGTTGACGCGGTCCTCGGTCGTCCAGAACTCGGCATGCGACACCAACCCCTCGGCCAGCGCCTCGTTGAACCGGTCACTGTCCCGCTCCACCAGGTACCGGAAGGCGTTCAGCTGGGGGAAGATCAGCTTGTCGAGGCTCTCCGCGGTACCGATCTCGGACTGCTCAGGCGCGGACAGCTCCATCGCCTTGAGCAGGTTCTCACCCAGATCCGGTCTGCCCAGAACAAAGTCTTGAAGAGCGGCGATCCAGTAGTAGACGTAGGGGTTGTAGCGGGTGCCCTCCGACTCCCCGTACTCACGAAGCGTCTCCACCGAGATCTCACAGAGCTCCCGGTATCGCTCCTGCTCACGACAGATCACGGCCAGGAAGAACGCGGTGGTCCAGTTACCCGCGTTGGCCGAGTAGTCCGGCCCGAACCCCTTCGTTTTCCGCACTTTATGGTGGATCATCAACTCCAAAGGCTCACCCTCAGGAGAGGTCATGATCTTAAACAGTGCGTAGTGCATCTGCATATCGATCACCCACGCCTCCCAGGTGTCCAACTCAGCCACCTCAGGATCCGCCAAAGTTTTATAAGTAGTGGCGACGTGAAAAGACCCGACCATGACATCAATCCTGCCAGGGTACTCTTCTAGGACTGGCGGATATTTGTCTCGATTACCACGCATCCTCTCCATCAAGTCAGACTCTTCACGGTGCCTAAGGTCATGCGCAGGGATAAAATAGGTCATTTCCGCCTCTTTTCAATATCATAAAACCTCATAGAATTCCCTTGATAGTCTCCAGTTTCACCTGGATTACCCCTGCCTTCCACATAGTGGATAGAATCTGGCTCCAATACAAGCTTGTCGATAATTTCTTGAGCAAGCGTCGCTTCCTCCCCGCCCCTGCTTTGCATAAGTCTTAGAATCTCATCAAAGTACTCGCGACTACCCTGGGATACCCACTTGGGCTCACCCTTACCATCAACAGGCTTGAGCAGACGCTTGCCCAGTGGTGTGTCCTGGCTGCTCTTCGCCTCGACGATGACGTACCCGATCTTCCCATCACCGAGGTCAGTGCGCCAGATCTGATCGAACTGACTGTTCCCACTCTTCGGCGCGCTTTCACTGGCCGGGATCGGGTTCGGATTTGCTTCAGTACTTTCAGCGAGCTTCGGAAGCCGGACTTCCCGACTTTCTACGATCGGTTTACCGTTTTCGTCTTTGACGATCCTTCCGTACTTATCTCTTTTCACCTCCTCAAGGGTGACATTCTTTCCCGTGAAGTTGTCCAGCACACCTCTATGCGCGGCCTTCTCTCCGAAGCTTTCAGTGAGCCTCGTTTTCATCGCGGCCATCGGAGAGCGAATGGCACGGGCGACTTCGATTTTTTTCTGGTGCTTTTCGATTTGCCCCTCGGTCATTTTCGACTTATCATTTTTAAGCTTTTCCTTGAGAGCCTGGACTCGCTTATCCAAGGGATTGTGGGCGATCAAGGACGCCTTGCGCATCGCTGCGGCTATATCCAACTTTCGAAGAACAGCGGCCCCGAGGCCAGCCCTTGTCCCGGTTGCCGTTCCGAAAAGATAGTCCGGCGGCTTGGGAGGGAGCAGGTCATCACGAGAGAGCCAGGGGCCTTTATCCCCCGCCCGAACAAGGGTGGGGATGGCTTCCCCGTTGATCTCAATGTCGGTTCTATAGCGATGACCGTTGGAGAGATAGAATGCTCTTTCCAGGAGCGGTCCGTACTTTTTACTGTTGACAAGGTCGACGAGGTTGTTCCGGAACTCTCTCCCGGTTCCCAAGTCCATGTCCCGGAGAAGGTCGTAAGCCTTGTCCTGTGCGTCGAACCTGTCCTTGGGGACAGAGACAGGCTTACTGTCCTTATTGTCCGTCGAGTCCTTATCGGATGTAGAGGGGCCCGTCCCATCCTTGTCATTGTCCCGAGAGTCCACGGTCGGATGGGGACCCGGCACCCGGGTGTCGCCTCCCTCATTCGGAGAACCCTTGGGCGAGCCCCCGTCCTGATCTGTGCGCCGAGGGCCGGTGTCCCGTTCAGAGGCATCCTTGCGGGGTTCAAGATCAGGGTCGATGCCGTCTCTACGTCCGCCAGGAGGTACCGGACCGTCACCTCTTCGACCTGTGGTCGAATCCCCGCCGTCCCGCTGGGTGCTTCCATATTCTCTAGAGCTGATCGGGTCACGATGGCCCGAGGTGCCCAGATCGGGTTTGGCCGAGTTGAGGGATCCCCCGTCTTGGTTACGGGCGACAGGGTTGTTGTCGTGCATGTCGGTGTTGCGGTTCCCAGATCCCTCGGCGATCTCGTTACCGAAGGGCCGACCGCCTCCGAACTCGTTACTGCCGGCGAGCCACATCGGTTCCGGGAAGATCGGGGGGTTCCTGGACGCGGACGCCCTCAGGGTGTCCGGCGAGTGACCAGCACCCACTGTCGCCAGGGCCTTGCCCGCGTTCGGGTCGCGGTTCTGATCGTTGTCTTCGACCCTGCTGAGGGAGTCGTCCGTGGACTGCGATGAAGCCCCGGAAGCCTCCCGCACCTCCGGTGAGAAAGGAATCTCGGGTCGGGAGCTTGCGCGGTCCCGGTCCACTGTGGCCAGGTCCCTTTGGGCTGCGGGGTCGGACTTGGTCTTGTTGTCGATCTCGGCGAGGTCGGGGTGGTTGAGAATGTCGTCACCGACCAACGCATCGCCCACTGTGGGGTCCTGCGCCGGACGCTGGGTCGGGCGCTGTTCGACCTCCGCGGTCGCCTGCACGGGCCGAGCACCAGCGGAGCGGCCACCATCCGCTTCCCCTGCGCCGTGCTCAATGAAGACCGTCGCATCACCCGCCGCAGCCGTACTACTCCCGCCCGAGTCAGCAGTAGCGGAGACCTGTACCGGACGCCGGATCGAACGGGGGTCGGCCTCCCCAACGGTCTGCGCCGAACCACGACCACCACCGGCGGCTTCCCCGGCCGTCTGCGTCGAGGCGGAACCGGCCGGCTCAACCCCGCTATGCCCGGACGGCATCAAGCGGTTGACCATGGCCTTGAAATCGGCCAACTGGCTCGGGCCGAACCCGGTGGCGTCCAGCGCCCTGCCGGCCAGGTTGATCAGCGGCGACCCCGAACCACCGAACTGCGGCACATGGGACACATCGGGCAGATCGATATCCACCCCACCGGCACCGCCGCGACCCGAGCCGCCCATCCCGTCCACGATGGACATCCCACGCCAGGCCATCAACGGCACACCCACCACCGCACCCACACCCGTGGCCGTCAACGCCGCACCACCCACCAGGCCGATGACGTTCAACGCCGCCGTCCCGATCACATAACCGGGCCGATCCCCCCACTCCTCCCACGGCACCACCGAGTGCGCCAGGTCCTTCCACGCCTCACCAACGCCCTCCCCGCCGTTCCACCCCAACGAGTCGGACTCGGCGTCGTACATTCCCACCAACGAGGCCGCCGAGGTCAGGTTGTCCCAGTGGTACTCCTTGAGCGCGTCCCCCCACGAGGCCTGGAACCAGCCCTCGGAAGAGTGCGCGCCCACCATCGCGCCCACACCCTGCACCGCGTCCACACCGAAGTCCCACACCGCATGGCTGACATCGACCCACCACCCGTGGTCGGTCTGGGCACTCTCATGCCCCCACGCCTCGGCCAACTCCGACAGGTCCTGATCGAACCCGTGGTAGAACACGTTCGGGTCGAGCTCGGCGTCACCCTCGGGCTGCTTCTCGAAGTTGGTACGACCGGAAATCCCGGCGTTGATGGCGTTGGCGCAGGTGTTCTCCACCTCGGTGTAATCGGTGATGATCGTGCGGCCCTGCTCGACCAGGGCGTCGTTCTCCTCCTTCAACGGGGCATCACCGAACCCGAGGAACCCACCACCCTTGTCCCAGTCATCGCCCTCGGCGGCGATACGCGAGCGCAGGTCATAGGCCTCCACCCGCAGGTTGGACCAGCGGGTCTTGATGTCGGCGACATCCTCGGCAAAGTTCTCCAACGCCCGGGCCACCCGGTCCAACTCCTCACCCACGGTGTCGCCGTCGGTGGCCACCGGGTCCAGCACCGAGAACAGGGTCTCGGCCTCCGGAGCGGAGTAGTGAGCACTCAACCCGGCCCAAGACCCGGTGATGTCGTTACCGGTGTCGGCGATCGAGGTGCCCAACTCACGCAACCCCGAGGCCATCGCTTCGACATAACCCACCGACACCGGCGGGTCGGGGAAGGTCAACGGGCTGATGATGCCATCGCCGTCCTTGAGACTGTCTTCCTGCTCCTTGACGCTCAGAGGGGGTGCGGGAGTGGCCGCACCCGCACCCGGGTCCGCGATCGGCACAACGAACTCCAAAAACAAGACAGGGGGAAGGGGGAACAGAGGAACCAGGAATCAGGGGGTCAGTGGGTCAGACGGGTCGGCCCGCGCCGGGACCGTCCACAGGTCCGGACGGAGCGTTGGGGTCGGGGATATCGCCGGCCTGGGCCTGGGCTTCGGCGGCCATGTCCTGATCACCCTCGACATAGGCGGTGGTGGCCTCACCCGCGCCTTGCAGACCTGAGGCGGTCAGCGAGAGCATGTCGCCCAACATGGCGAAGTTGTGCTCGGCGAACTCACCGATCGCGATCCCGATGGGGGCGCTGTTGATGTGGGAGTTGACCGCGGTGATCCGTGTTTCCAGCTGGCTCATGTGTCCCATGAGCCCGGAGCCGCCACCCTCCTCACCCAGATGTTCGGCGGTTTCGGAGAGCACCGCGCCGACCTGGACGGGGTCGATGGACCACTCACTCACGGTCGGCTTCCCTCGGTCGGAGCGCGGAACGCCTGGGGACGGAACATCTCGTCGGAGTCGACCTCATCGCTCGCCCAGTCGATCGCCTGCCCGGAAGCGTTGGGCGATGTGGAGTCGTGGACCGAGATGGTGTGCCACATCCGGTCCAGACATGCCAGGGTCCGATGGAAGTCGGTGGCGCCTCGGGTGCGCACCCGTTCGGCGGCTACGGCGATGCGCACAGCGGGGTGCGGCGGCCGGTCCGATCGTTGTTCCTCTTGTTCCGGGGGTGGGGGTGTGTCCCCGGTCGGATGTGTGCTCCCCGTTTCGTCATAGACGAACGCGAACCTCACGGGCCTGCCTTCCCAAGGGTCGATATGCGCCTGTTGTCAGATTGGTTGCCTGAATCGTCGGTGTGGTTGCGATTCTGGTGATTTTTCCGCGTCGACGCACGCTTGGGGAGCCCTGGTGTGGCGTGGGGTGGCGCTGGGTGGCTCAGGGCAAAAACTGGATCCGCCCCAACACTCCAGGTCACGACACGTGGGCGGCAGAGGAGCCCCGAGGGGACGAGGGAGTGGGGTGACGAAGGCCACTACGAGGGAGTGACAGTGGCCGACACTGGCCGCCTTCACCGTGACGATCTTGCTCGTAGCGCCATGTTGGGCGCCGAACATGGCGCTACGAGCAAGATCGTCACGGCTCAGGGACAGGGCAAAGGGCAGGTGCCGGGATTCAGGTATCCGACGTCGGTGCGACGAACGTTCCCCGCTGGGGCAACGTCACCACTAGCCAGGTGACCTTGGCGGGCAGGGCGGCATAGGGACAGCCACCCCCACCGCCCCAAAGCTGCGCACCTCGGCTTCGAGCCACTCAAGAGCCACGTTGTTTCACATACGACCCCATACCTGGGTAGGTCTTGATGAGTCCTCTGTCTCGCAAGCCCACCAGAGACTTCTGAGCCGTCGCGGAGGCAACCTGGAATTCCTGCATGATGCTGAGGACTGAAGGGACTCGATCACCCGGCTCATACTCACCGGCTTCGATACGTCGTTCCAGCTCATCAGTGATCTGCACCCAGCGAGAGAGCCCCTCTTTCCAATCCATGTCGAGCACGCTAAGAATCTCATCCACTTCGAGCAATGCTGAAACGCCTAGCGTGCTATAGCTGTACTGCACTATTATCGTTCCTAAACATCATGCGGCCCGGCGGTGCTGTCAACACCCCGGGCCCGGACAAGCGAACTTGGAGCGCTTGCCATGTCATACGTTACTGCCTTGCTATCCCTACTGGTTCGGTTGTCGCGGCCCACGCGAGGGGCGCACACCACCGCCTTCGGATATCTGCGTGAACTGGGTGGCGAGATGCGCCGCCGTCGCTCTCGCCGGGTCCGCCGCTACGTGCTCGCCCCGGCCGACCACGCCGCCGCGCACTCCCACGGTCCCGAACCGCTGCCGCCCGCTCCGCCCCTTCCCTCGGTTCCGGGTCCTCCGATCCCGGCACCTCGGCGGCCGATCGAGGACGCTTCGCTGCGAGTCGAGATCGTCCGGGGCCCCTACCGAGCTTGGGAGACCCGGCGAGCTCTCCTCCAGGGGGTGCCCGCATGATGCGCGCCACCGATGCCCTCGCTGACCGGCTCACCCGCCTCCTCAACGAGTCCGACCTCCCTGCGGACCCGGTCACACGTCTGATCTCCGCCGACGCGGTCTTCGGACGCCTCGACCGACTCCTTCGCTCCGGCGACGCCCTGCCCGCACCCTGGGGTATCCGGCTCGGTAGTGGGGGCGTGGAGTGCATGGAGGTGACCGAGCACTACGACGCACTATCCGAAGCACTCCGGGAAACCGGCGGAGACGCCGCCTGTTGGCGGGCGCTCTGCCGCGCCCGAGACCGCTGGGGGATGTTGCGCACCGCCATCGCCGGCGGCGCGCCGCTACCCGAACCCTGGGAACGCGGCTAGCAACACCCCGAGCGCCCGGCCGGAAGTGGCGCCCCGGCCGGGCCCTCGTGGTTCCGCTTCATCCCAGCCCAGTGTCCGCGGATTCGGCTTCCAGCCGGGCAGCGCGCCGGTTCAGCTCCTCCGCCTGGCGGTCCCAGTCCGGTCCGTGGAGGTAGAGGTCCGACGCGGCCATCCGGAGCAGGTACGGGTCGTCCGGCCGCTGTAGGCAGGCCAGCCGGTAGGCCAGGTTGCGTGCCCATACCGGCAACCCCCATCGACTCTCGAAGTCGGTGCGAAGCATCTCCAAGATGTCGTCCACGGTGGCGAAGGTCAGCTTCTCCACGAACTCCATGACGGCGACCTGCCGGTCCTGGTCAGCACGGAAGCCCTTGGGGTCCGTCAGCACCGCAGCCAACCTGGAAAGTTCGGACACGCCTTCCTCCATGCACGCGATCCATGGACACGTCTACCAGCCGATTTCTTCCGTGACGGCCCACACCAAGACCCGCTTCCCCTCGGGAAAGCTGAACACAGCACTGCGGTCGACGTTCTCGCCTTGCTTGACCGAGGTGCACCGGCGAGGATCGACCAATTCCGTGTCCCCGATGAAGTGTCTCTGACGATCCTTGTCCTCTAAATCTCCTGCGGAAACGATGCGGTGGTTGCCGATGTCTCCGCTCCTACAGAAGGCTCCGGCCTCCTCTTCGTCAGGCAGGGTGAAGGTGGCGACATACGTCGCCCAAGAATCCACATCACCAACGGCGAAGACCTCGACGGACTCGGCAGATTCAGGGATCTCCGCCCCGGAGAGCTCCTCGAAGTCGCTCACCTCGGCTTCCGCCATGGGCTCGGGCTCAGTGGAATCCTCGACCGCCGAACAACCGAGCAGGAGCACCGACAAAAGCGCCGTGGACACCGGAGCGAAA
This sequence comes from Nocardiopsis sp. NPDC055879, assembly GCF_053615935.1. Lineage (NCBI taxonomy): Bacteria > Bacillati > Actinomycetota > Actinomycetes > Streptosporangiales > Nocardiopsidaceae > Nocardiopsis > Nocardiopsis sp. NPDC055879. The sequence continues at coordinate 41,615 of NZ_JBSHCT010000001.1, read as the reverse complement.
CCTCGTGGTGTCATCGCCCCTCACCCGGCTCCCTGATCGGTTCCTCCCCGCACCGAAGAACCATCGTCCATGACGAGCTCGATGCCTTCGCTGCCTCCGAACTCCCGGTGCCGTACCTCGTACGAAGCCCGCACGGACCGGCCCCTCAGAAGGAACTCAGCAGAAGGGTGATCACCCATGCCTCCGCTCCCAACGGTCGCGAGCGTAGCGCTGGAACGAGAGGAGGCCGAGGGGATCAAGTAGTACGAACCCATAAGAGCCGAGCAGCGGCCGCAGGGAGTGGTGCACACGGGGTGGAATGGTGATCAGGCCCTTTGGCGAGAATCAGGAGGATGGGATGACGTCGACGATGTCGATCACGTAGACCAACGTCTCATCGGGGCCCACGTCCACCGCTTCGTTCCCGCTGGCCCCGTACCCCGACTCAGGTGGAACGATCAGCATGACGCGGCTGCCGGCCCGCACGCCCTCCAATCCGTCGAGCCAGCCCTCGATCACCGAAGTCGGTTCCAGCGCGAAGTTCTTGGGAACGGCTCCATGCTCCCAGGTGGAGTCGAACTCCTCGTCGTCATCCCAGGTCTGTGCGTGGAACTGGGTGATCACCGTGGACCCTGCGGTGACGGTTTCCCCATCTCCCTCGATCAGGCTTGTCGTGATCAGTTCATCGGGAGGTTCGATGTCCGGCACGCTCACCTGGGGTTGTCGCCCCTTCGAGACACGAACGTCCGGCAGTTCACCGTCGCCGTCGAAAATCGCCAGGTTCTCCTCTTGGCCCACGGTCGCCCCGGCTTGGTAACGGTCCACGATGTCGTAGACGAACAGCGTCGACGTGTCACCCTCATCGGCTTCCACCTCGCCCTCGGGGTCCGGAGAAAGCGCGGAATGAGAGGGTGGAAAGACCATGGCCATGCGCGTTCCCACTTCCTCACCCTCGAAGGCCCCAGCCGCTTCGGGGGCCACTTCGGCGAGGGCGGTCACGGAGATGAACAGGGGGTCGTCCTCGTAGCTGGAATAGGTCTCGCGCACGTATCCGTCCGAGCCCCACTCATAGATCACCTGGTGCGATGCCACCAGGTCGTTCGAGGCGACCGTGCCATCGGACCCGCTGGTGACGACGAGGGTCTCCACCCTGTCGATATCGGGGTCTCCGGTGAATTCAACGGTAGGGGTTCTTCCAACATCCCCTGAGATTTCCGGGAAGGTGGCCGTGGTGTCAGAAGAGCACGCGGTCGACGCGACCAACAGGAGCACGGCGACACCGGCGCACGGGCGCCAACCTCGTGCGCCTCGCCAGGTGAACGCGAGGGGGCGGGGGGAAGTCACCTCTACCGCCCAAATTCTTCCGTCACGGCCCACACCGAAACTCGCTCCGCTTCTGGAAAGCTGAACACGACACTGCGGTCGACGTTCTCACCCTGCTTGGCTGATGAGCATTTGTGGGGATCGACCAGTTCCGCTTCCCCGATGAAGTGGCGCTCGTGCTGTTCATCGAGCAACTCACCGCCGGATACGGGAAGATAGTTGCCAATGCTTCCGCTCTCACAGAAGGCTCTGGCATCTTCTTCGTCGGGCAGGGTGAAGGTGGCGACGTACGTGGGAAGCGAATCGACGTCACCGACAGAGAATACCTCGACGGACTCGGCGGACTCAGGGATATCAGCACCGGAGAGCGATTCGAAGTCACTCGGCTCGGCTTCTGCCGTGGTGTCAGAATCAGGCTCGCGATCGGCTTCCTCTTCAGCGCCGAAACAACCGGCCAGAAGCACCGAAAGAATTACGGCCAGTGCAGGAAATGTAGCTCGTGGTGTCATCAGCGCTCACCTGGTCCCCGGGCCGCTTGAGGACTCATCATGCGGCCCCTCGTCCGAATCATACGAACCGCTGCGGGTGACCGAGTCAGAAGTACCGTACATGGTGTACTCCTGAGCCAGTCCTGCTCGCGTGAGCTCCGCCAGCTCCTCGTCATTGACTTGACCCAAAAAGGGGATGGTGACCCCCAACCCTCCGTCGTCATCCCCGTGCCAATCGTACTGGTCTCTCATATGAACCTGGGTCTCCATATCATAGGACCAGCTCCCGTCGTCCTCACGGGTGACGGTGATCTCCCCGGTCTGGCTGTAGCTCCAACTCCCCGAGCCGTAGTACCAGTCCATTCCGTCTTCCTCTTTATCCCCCACATGCACTGACCAATCAGTCCTGACAGGGAATGTGTAGGGACCGTTGCCGCCCTCCTCGTCGGCCTGACGGATCGCTCTTTCGAGGAGGTCCTGCTGTTGCACTTCAGCGGCAGCGCTGAACCTGTCGACAGAATTCAGCATATCGTCAACGTCCTGCTCCAGAGGCTCCCCACTGTTCGCGAGGAAGTGGGTCATGTTCTTGGAAGCGTTGTCCAGACGGATTGCGCCCGCCATCGCGGCTATCTGCGCCCAGGTGCGGTGTGAATCCTCGTGCTCCTCCGTGACCTCCACCGACCCATGTTCGTTGTGGCCATCGGGAGCCTCCCACTCCAGCGGATCTATTTCCTCTCCGGTTGAGGAACCTTCGACCGGAGGGCCCAAACCGATCTCATCGAAGTCCTCGTCCGGCCCGCTTCCACCTGTGCCATCTTCGGTGAGTTCCGTCTCGTACCCGTCGTCCCGACGGTTTCCACCCTCGGCACCGACCTCCGCGACCACGGCGTCGTACGAACCGTGTGTCGGTGTCACCCCGTTACCTGCCTCTGGCTGGTAAAGGAGTGGCTGTGCCTCGTAGCCCTCGGAACCGTCGAGGAGAGGCAGCGCCTCGGTTCCCCCTCCGGGAGTCCCTCCGCCAGGTGCACCATCACCGTTAAGGGGCTGATCGGAGTCGCCGGGGTCGACCTCGCCGGGGTCACCCCCCGAAGCGGTCGCACCACCATCGAGAGCATCGCCTACAGCATCGGCTATCCCATCACTGATGACTCGGGGCAGTCCAGAGAGGAAGAAGGCCGCTGCGATCGCTGCCACCAGCACGATCACTGCGGCGTATTCCACAAGGGATGCTCCACGATCGGAGTCATGAATACGGCGCAACACAAGACATCCGCTCGCAGGGGGAATGACGGGGCGGACATCAGAGTAGTAGCCGGCCCCCCACGGTCGGCAACGTCGATAGATGGCCAAAACCGGCCACCGACCACAGACAGGCTCGCAGGACCGGTTCGGTTGGGGCGGTCATGGCGACAGGTACCCAGGGTGGGGCCAGGGCAGAGGCGGGTCCGAAGAGCTGTCCCACGGTGAGAAGACCGAAGCCTCCAGGTGGTTTTCCACCCGCTGATGCGCACGGTGAAGTTGTGACCTGCGGGGACAAGGAGTCACTGACCTGCTCGGCGATATGAGCGACCGACTAGTTGGAACCAGGTACCAGAATATGAGCGGTGAAGATCGTCCACGTCGGACGCCAACGCTCTGAACTGGGTGAATACACCCACTCGTGACGTATCAGAGAAGTGCGTGCGATCATGGAAGCTGAGGGAAGTCGAGCGGTCACACGAAGCGGCGGCCACGTGAACACAGAACTCAATGCGCACCCGCATTCACCTGGGATTTCACGGAAACCCCCAGAAATCTCAGGCTGGCTGCGCTGCAATGGGCGTGACGTCAACAGGCCTGGCCACATCCGGTCAGAGGCCGGCGTAGTGCACCGCCTCCTATTCGATAGTGGAGTGATGAGGGGTCACAGAGCCCCCGCCACAAGCGCCGGCGGACCCAAGCCCCAGGACCATCAGCGGATTGCCGCGCAGTAGCGGTAGTCCACATAGCCCCCACCCCGGTAAGGAGTCACCCCCATGAACTTCACTCACAAGCTTTGGGCCAAGGCCAGCACCATGGTCATGCCGCAGGACACCGAGCACAAGGACAAGGGCGCCGGCTTCGTCGAATACGGGGCCATCATCGTGTTCGTCGGCATCGTGGCCGCTGTCCTTTACGGAAGCGGCATTGGCGAGCGCATCGTTCAAGGCATCACTGGGGCCATCGATCGAGTCTTCATGGTCGAATAAGTAGATCAAGAAATCCCACCAAATTACCCGACCCTAAGATATAAGAATTGGACAACCAGAGGAATGGGGAGAAGTTGAACCCTGTCGGAGGTTCTCCTATTACTAAAAAGTATTATCCATGGCTCACTTTACCCACCATTCTAATTATGTTTCTTACATCTGGATGCGTGACGGATTCATCAGGAAACTCTCAAGATGGACAGACTGGAAGCGGGGCGGATCCCGAGGCAAACTCTACGGAAAGCCCCGAAGCTTCTGGGGAAAATGAGATCCTGGCAAGCTCAACCACATCTTCAACAACCGAAGGTGCAGACCTTCAAATTGATATCTACGCCCTTGAAAGACTTGAAAACAACCTACTTCGCCTACGACTCGGTGTCATCAACAACTCCAGCGACCCTTACATTCTAGGCTACAGTCTTTCAGACTCTAACTCACCACACTCTGCAAGCCAAGTAAGCTTAGTCGATGAAGTTAATCAGCAACGGTACCTTAGCTACACCATTGACAACGGCCTTTGCTTCTGCAATGAACTAACCGGGGCAATTCCAAGTGGTGAGTCCGCAGATCTTTGGGTCGCCTTCCCGGAACCACCGGACGACCTAGGATCAATGACGGTCACAACCCCCATAACCCCTCCACTTATTGATATTCCCATCAGCAACAGTTCAGATTCTGAAGAGTACAGTAACCTGGGCGAAGCCCAGGTACTCAATCTAACGACTATCACAGATAGCTTGGATAATGACCAATCCGGCAGAACCGAAGACTCAGATGAAGTAAGCATCCTTCTATCATCGGATGTTCTATTTGAGACCAACAAATCCGAACTGAACAACGAGGCTCAAGAGATCCTGGAACAGGTTGCACAGGAAGTCGATGATGCTAGTGCTTCCGTTGTTTCCATTGACGGGCACGCGGACAATACCGGAGACGATAGCATCAACGTCCCCCTTTCCGAGGAACGAGCCGAGAGCGTAGAGACTGCTTTGAACGATCTTGTTACACGCTCTGGAATCACATTCGAGGTAGAGGGGCACGGATCCTCCGATCCGATTGCTGACAACGAAACTGAAGAAGGTCGCGAGCGAAATCGGCGAGTCAGTGTCACGTTCGAGAAGTAAGGATCGTCATGCAAAATAAGATGCGAGCAGCCAGCATCTTGGCCATATCATGCCTCCTTCCTTTCAGCACTGCATCGGGAGCACTCGCCTCTCAGTTCCCAATGACCGAGAATTTGGATTCTCTTGGGAGTGCAGAGTCCAACGAAGACATGAGCAACGGACTAATTGCAGAGGCCCATACGGCCGAGCGTGGAGAAGCTGGCACCTTTGTTTCCATCACGTGGAGCATAGAGAATAATGGCGGTTCAGAAGTTTACTTTGGATGGCCCCACGGGCAGTCCTACACTTATAGCGACCCAACATACTATTCGGGAGTAACTGCAACTTCTGAAAATGGATCAAGCAGGCACCATCCACTCATGGATTCAACTACTGAATGCCTGTGTTCCGGGAATACGTCAACCGAGTTCCTGGCGATCATTGATCCAGGCGAACAGGTCGCCTACTGGTCTATGTACTCCGTGCCTGAGGACGTGGACGCCATCACCCTGGAGATCCCTGGCTTCGAGCCGATCGAGGACATCCCGATCTCCTGACCTCTGACCCGATCACCTGCTCCCTCACACCCCCACATGGATTCCGCTGGAGGCGGCGTTGACCACTCCCCACCGCCCCGAACTCGGGGATTCACGACGGAACTCTTCGCCCAGGCCCTCAGGCCGGGTGAACCGCCGGCTCAACAAAGCCCTGTGCTGGTTCCGTCCTGCCCAGCGGGAGAACGGTGACCGTGGGGCGGGTTTCGTAGAGATCGGTGTCGTCACCGTCTTCGCCGCCGCGATCATCACGCTCATCTACCAGAGCGAGATCAGCTCCACCTTCAACAACGGGGTGCGCCAGATGGTCTGTCTGGTCGGCGGGCCCGAATGCGGTGACGAGACCTGGGTGGATCACGACCGGCCCGAGGACCCCGAGGAATACGAGTGGGGTGGTGGCGGCGACAACAACCACGCGGACAACCAGAACATCGCCATGCAGTCCGCCACGGCCTATGGCTGGACCGACCAGGAGTGGACCTGTCTGGACAGTATGTGGAGCCAGATGTCCGGCTGGGACCCGAGCATCGTCGAACCGGAGTACGGCACGCACGGCATCGTCGGATTCAACCCGGCCGTGCACGGAGCCATGCCGGATGGCTTCCAGAACAGTGCCTCGGTGCAGATCGACTGGGGGCTGAGCTACATCGAGAACACCTACGGCACCCCATGCCAGGCCTGGTCGTATTGGCAGAGCACCAAGTCCTACTGAGGCCGCCGCAGCTCCCCCACCGAAGCAGCCCCGGCGGCGCGCGCTCCGAGCTCGCTCACACGCGGCTCTCCAGCCATCCGTGAGTCGGCCCGGAGACCCATTTCGCCGTTCCCTGGCTCCGCCATCGGAACCGGCACCGGCCCCAGAATCGGCCTTCACCGCACTGGCCGCACCGACTCCAAGGGCAGCACAGCCGTATCGGTGTCACTCACCCTCTGCGACCTGCAAGTCCCCCATGGTGGCCGGATTCGGCCACGGAAAGTCACCTTCGGGCCACGACTTTTTCCCTCTCATCCGGCAGAGTGTCCATGGAAGGCAACGCAGCGTTGCCAAGCATGGAACATGAGAGGTGGCTCTTCCACCACACGTTTGCTCGGTGGATAAGGAAGTGGCCTACTTCTCCGCGTCCCGACGGACCCACGGGTGTTGCCCCCGCATCCGCCCTCGGCCCGTCCGACAACGAGCCCCCGACTCGTCAGGAACCGTCTTGGACAGCACACCTCCCAACATGTCCTCAACGCCCGGCGCCTCCCCCACCACCACTGCGGTCTCCGGCACTTCCGCCGCACCGGACGCACTCGTCTCACCAGCCTCCCCAGGCGCGGTCTCGCCCCTGCCCAAACGGGTGGTTCGAGGCCCAAGGCCCCGGCACGCGGACACCCTGGCGCGAACGCTCCAGCGGTTGACCCTCCTGAGTTTGATCGCCGTCCGTAACCCCCCGACGCACGGTGATGCACCCCCACCCCTCACTCCCGGCGAGGCCGAAACCGGAGCGCGCCGACGGCCGCTCACCGTCGAGCCCGCGCGGCCGGCCATGGCGCCCCCTGAGGGCGTTCGGATCTCGCGGTCCCCGCTCGGCGGGTGACCTCGGACCAGGAGGCGGCGCCGGTGTGGGGGGCGGGCCCCACCCGGTAGGTACGGTTCCGCGGCCTGGGGGTTCCCGAACCCCGGAGGGTCGTTCGGGAACCGTTCCGGTCTCGTACCGGACGAGTCGGAATCCACCGTGTCGCCTCCGCCCCGCTCCCCTGCCTCTTCGAGCACCCCTTGCAAAGGCGGGGGAGCGGGTTCTCAGACCACGGGTATCTCTGCGGGTTCCCGTGCCGTGGTCGGGCGCACGACCGCGTGTCGTGTCCTCCTTGTCGTGCGCCCGCTCCACGATCTCGCCGGCTCTCGCCCACCCGCGTGGCACGCTGTCGGCCCCCACTTTCACGCTCCGGTTTCCGCTGTTCGGAATCGCCGCAAAACCCCCACAGATACCGGCAAATCTTCGGACAGTAGTGGACAGATCAGAACTTTTGCCCCCATTCCTCCTCATAATCTGATCGCTCACCCCCGCACCACCTCCCCTGGGAGGCGCGGCTCGGTGTGGGCGCAGGGAGACACGGGCGTCGCCTTCGTGGACGTGCGAAGGGTGGTGCCGGAGCATGGGGGCTCAATGAAGATCGCCTATCTGATCAACGACATGTACGGCATCGGCGGCACCGTGCGTACGGTCGCCAACCAGGCGGCGGCCCTGTCGGCGCGGCACGAGGTGGAGATCGTCTCGGTGTTCCGGCACCGCGCGGACCCCGTCCTTCCCGTCCCCGCCCAGGTCACCCTGCGCCCACTGGTCGACATCCGGCAAAAGGACGACCAGGCCACCGGGGTCGGCGGGCGTCCGCTGTACGAAGGTTCGGAACGTGCCGGTCTGCCACCGATCCTCTTTCCTCCGGAGGACGGCCGAGGCTCCACGCACAGCCGCCTCACCGACGACCGGTTGGAGGAGTACCTGGCCACCACCGACGCCGACGTGGTCGTGGGCACCCGCCCCGGGTTGAACGTGGTGATCGCTCGGGCGGCGCCCAATCGGATCGTCAAGGTCGGCCAGGAACACCTCACCTACGAGCAGCACTCCGACGAACTGCGCCAGGTCATGGCGGAGGAGTATCCGCACCTGGACGCCTTCGTCACGGTCACCGAGGCCGACGCGCGCACCTACTCCGAGCGGATGCCGTTGCCGGGTGTGCGGCTGCTGTCCATCCCCAACTCGGTGCCGGCGCCGCCGTTCACCGTCAACGGGCACAACACCCGCACGATCGTCGCGGCGGGCCGGCTCGCCCCCAGCAAACGCCACGATCTGCTGGTACAGGCGTTCTCCATGGTCAGCGACGAGTTCCCGGACTGGACCCTGCGCATCTACGGGCGCGGCAGCAGACGCGGGGCGATCGGCAGACTGGTGGGCAAGCTGGGGTTGCAGGATCGGGTGTGGCTGATGGGTCCGCATCCTCGGGTGGAGGAGGCGTGGGCCCAGGGCGCGTTCGCGGCGGTCACCTCCAGTGAGGAGCCGTTCGGGATGACCATCGTGGAGGCCATGCGTTCGGGGCTGCCCGTGGTGAGCACGGACTGCCCGCACGGGCCGGCGTCGATCATCCGACACCAGGAGGACGGCCTGCTCGTCCCCAACAAGTCCGCCCCGGGCATCGCGGAGGGGTTGGCGCACCTGATGGGCGATGACGGGTTGCGGCGGCGCATGTCGGCGGCGGCGTTGAGCGATTCGGAACGCTTCGACCCGGTGAACGTGGTGCGCCGGCACGAGGAGCTCTTCCACGAGCTGGCCGGGGCGAGCATGCCCGCGAACCCGGTCCCGCACCTGCCGATGCCGCGGGCGGAGATGCCGGCGTCGTGCCGGGTCCAGGTGGGTCCGGACGGGGTGACGGAGTTGGACTTCGGGCCGAGCACGGAGTCCGGGCAGGTGCAAGACCCGCTCGACTCGCGGGTGCCGGACGCGGTGGTGCTCACCACGGAGAAACGGCGGGTGGAGCTGATCCCGGAGCCCGATGGCCGGGTCCTGGTGGACGCCGCCGAACTGGACCTGACCACCGGGACCTGGCAGGTGAGCCGGGTCGATGGTTCCTCGGAGCGGACGGACGCCATGGACGCCTTGGACTCCGTGGACGCCCTGAACCAGGAGGTCGGGAAGGAGACGCCGGTGCGGGACGTGACCATCCACCAGCACGGGTTTCCGCTGTCCAGCGCGCACATGAGCGATCTGGCCCTGGTGATCCCCGCGCGTTCCCCGAAGGGTCGGTTGATCCTGCAGGTGCGGAGTTCGCGACACCACGCCGAGGTCGAACACGTGGAGGTCGCCGATGGTCTCATCACCGTGCAGGGACGGATGCTGGGCCGGTCACAGCCCGACGCCCGGGCTCGCATGGTGGTGCGGTTGCACGGCTCCCCGCAGCCCCGCCACGAGTTTCCGTCGGCGGTCGCGCACGGGGGCGAGTTCACGGCGGTGATCGACCCGGAAACGGTCGCACGCGGGCGGCACGGCGATTCCGACAAGTGGCAGTTGCGGCTGGTGTTGTCCGACGGGACCGAGTGCACCGTGGGCCGTCACCTGTCCGGTGTGGTGGGTTACAAGAAGATCATCGAGTACGCCGCCCAGCCGGTGAAACCCACCTATGGGCCCGGGACCAAGGTGCGTCCGTACTACACGATCAACGACCGGTTGGGGTTGAAGACGTCTCCGTTGGCGCCGACGATTCCGGTGGAGTCGGTCCGGGTCCGTCCGGGTGGGCGACGTGGGGAGGATCTGCGCCTGGAGGTGCTGCTGGGTTCGTCGTTGCCCGAGGGGGTGTCGTACGCGCTGGAGGTGGTGCGCGGCACCGACGCGGGCCGGCGTTTCCCGTTGGAGGCGGTGGCGGCGGCGTCCGGCCAGGAGGAGGCGCGGTTGGCGGGCCGGTTGCCGTTGCTGCGACATGGCGACCACCTGGGGACGAAGAACCTGCGGGCGCAGTGGCAGCTGCGGTTGTTGGCCGGGCCGCCTGGGGCGTTGGGACGGTTGGGTGCCAACGCGATCTTCCCGAGCACCAATCGCGCGTGGAGTCGCGGCGTGTACGTGCGGTCGGCGACGGTGGCGCCGTTGGACTCGGGGGACGTGCTGTTGACCGTCGCCGACGTGCACTTGGTGGATGGGCTGAATCGACGGTTCCGCTGACGAGGCCGGGGGCGAGTGGTCGGAGCACGGTCGACGGGGCGCGGGTGGTCGAACCCGCGCCCCGTGCGTGGCCCAGGGTGATTCCAGGGTCAGGGCGAGGGCCACCAGGGTTCGGGCAGGGGCGCCCCGAAGCGGAGCGCGGTGTCGAGCCTGCCCCACCGATCCCCCGCCCGGGTCAACGCCCGCCGGGAGAGGTTCGTGTCTCCGAGCGTGCGCAGTTCCTCGCTCACCTGGTCGTACAGGTCGGTGATGCGGGAGTGTTCGGTGTCCGAGGCGTAGGGGTCGATGTGCCAGGAGCTGGGCAGTGACCGACCCTGCCTGAGCATCCGATCCAGTCGGGAGAAGGTCATGTCCGCCCGGTCGAGGTCGGCTCGGGCGTGCACGGGACCGCCGGGGTGCCGCAGGAGGTGGGTGAGGTGGCGAACCAGTTCCTCGGTGTGGGCGCTGTCGTCATGGGTGAGGATGTCGAGGGCTGTCATGCGACCGCTTCCCCGAGGGTGGGCTCCCCGAGGGTGGGGAGTGACTCGACGTAACGACGTACGCGTCGGGCCCGGCGCACGCGACGTGCGCGGCCGACGCTGAATTCGGTGCGCAGGGCGCCCAGGTAGGTGTCGTAGGTGGTGTGCCAGCCACGGCTGGGCCGGGACAGTCGTACGAGGAGGGCGAGGATTGCCATTAGGGTCTTCATGTCGTCCTGTCTGTTCAGGTCGGCCACGGCCCCGGGACGTATTTGCGGTACGTCGCCGGGGTCCCGCCTTTCGCGGTCTTCCAACGATAAAGCACTTGTATCAACTTGTCACGTCTCGTTACGTCCCGCTACAGGCCGTTCCGACCCGTTTAGTGTCGAACTATGCACGAACTCGAAGGCCCCGAACCGATGTATCGGCAGATCGCCGACATCATCGCCGCGCAGATCGAGGACGGTACCTACCGACCTAATTCCCGGCTTCCCTCGGAAGCGGAGGTCTGCGCCCGATTCGATGTCTCCCGCCGCACCGCACGAGAGGCGTACGCGATCCTCATCGAACGCGACCTCGTCGTGACGTCCCAGGGCAAGGGCACCTACGTCAAACGCCAAGAAGCCTGACGGGCGCGGAATCATCGTGACGGTGCACGGGCGCGGCACCTTCGTTGCCGCCCGCCCCGACGCCACCCCCACGAGCGGGGACGACCACCCCTGACCGGTGCCGCTACCCGTCGCCGGGGACGACCGTGCGTTGCGGGCGGCTGAGGAGTCTGGGGTGGTCGACGGCCCAGGCGGCCAACGACAGACCCACCACCGGCAGCAGGTACACCCCGACCGGAGCGGACCACAGCAGCCACACCACCGCCAATGGTGCGAGCAGTCCGGCGGAGACCAGCGAGGCCAGGTGGCGGACGTCGGGTGGCATGAAAAGCGGGAACAGGGCCACCAGGAACACCACGTACCCCATGGGCAACACGGCACCGTTGGGCAGTTCGATCGCGAAGACGTCGAAGATCCGCGCCAATGGGCCGATCAACAGGGCCGCCACCGGTGGCGCCGCGCAGGCGGCCAGGGCCGCACGCGGGTAGGGCGTGGTCGGGAGCTGTTCCATGGGTTCTGGTGGACGGTTCACGGCCGCTGGACCCTCCGTGCGTTCGACCACGGCCGAGGGCGGCCATGGCCTGGCCAGCAGAATACGCCGCGGTCGGCTTCCCTAGATTCGGCCGAGCGCGACTTCCCACGACAAGGGGTTTCGGACAGCGCACGGCCGTTCACGGAGAGTTTCGGTCCTATGTGTCGAGGCTCGTTCCGGTGCCTTCGTACGCGGCGGTTCCGGCGCATTCCACTCAAAGCACCACCGGGCGAGCCACCGCTTTTACGGGCGCAACGACCGAGCGGGGAGTTTTCCACAGGTTCCGCGATCTCGCTTGTCCCACCCCTGGGAACAGCGCATGCTCTACCCATGTCCCCCGGTCCACCTGCGATGAGGTGAGTCGAATGTCCTGTGAGCCACTGTGCCCCGAACCGTCCACGGTCCCCGAGGCGTCCGTAGTGGAGCCACCGGCCGACGGGAAGGCCCTGCGCGCCGCGGTGCGTCGGGTGTCCCCCGACGCGCTGTCGACCTTCGACATCCAGCACCGCTACGTCCGCGACCTGTGTTCGCGTACCGGCGATCCGATCCCGGTGCGCATGTTCCTACGCCGGTGGGGTGTGTTCGTGGAGTTGCGCAACTGCCCACGGCGGGCGGCCCGGCTGGCCCGGCTCGAACTGGCCGCCGCGGAGGCCACCGACACCGAGACCGCCCGGGCCGCCGCCCAGGAGATCGCGCACATCCTCGACGACGCCACCCATCGGTCGCCGGCCCCTTGACCGAGTCCGCTCGACCGAGACCACGTGAGCGGCTCCGCGTGACGTGAGTGCCGTGGGTGGTCTCCCGAGGCGGTCACTGGCCGCCTGTGGTCACCCCACTCCGCGCGGCACCGCCACCACCTGCGGTGACGACCCCGCACCGGACGCTATGTCCCGGTCGACCCTGTACCGGTGGAACCGGCCGGGTTAAGCTGCCCGGCGCGGGGGTGTGCGCGATTCGTGTTCGGTCGCCTACGTCCCCGTGCCGCTCGTTGCCTTCGGCTCGTGCGGCCCCGCCCGAGCCCCCGCCCCGCTCCCCCGCGGGAACGACCCCCGGACCAGCATGCGACGTATCCTCCGCAGCCCCGAACGACCCCGAACGCGGCGTCGACGGCACCTCCAGGGACGCCGCGACGACGGCCAGGCCAACATCCTCCTGTTGTTCGGCATGACCATCGCCCTGTTGGCGCTCACCGTGCTGTTCATGCGGGTGGGGTTCGCCAACGACCAGCGTTCCCAGGCCCAGACGGCGGCGGACGCCGCCGCCCTGGCCGCGGTGAGCGCCCTACAGGACAGCGCGTCCGACCAACTCGCCGGTGGTTCCTATCCGATGCCCCGCTACGACGAGGAGATCGCCGAGTCTCGGGCGGAGGACTTCGCGCGGGAGAACGGGGCGGTGCTCACCGACATCCGGGCCAGCGACAACGTGATGGGACGTTCCGGCAACATCGTCCGGGTGGAGGTACGTGGCGCGCTCTGCCAGCGGGAGCTGGAGCCGGACGCCTCGCGGCACTGGAACGACATCGTCTGCGAGGGCGAGGAGGACATGAGCGAGACGTCCTTCGGCAGCGCCGCGGCGATCGCGATCATCGAGCTCGACGCGGACTGTGGTCGTGACGACGACGGGATCAACTGTGACGGTTCGCCGGTGGGCGACTCGGAGCAGGCCTCGGGGTTGTTCGACGTACACCTGGTCGACCAGGAGGGTCAGTACGAGTTCGATCCGAACTCGGTGTTCGGTGGAGGCGCGATCGTGGACTGCGCGAACCTCGGTAGCCTGCACCCGCAGATGTGCGCCGCCCACCAGGCGCTCAACGACCAGTTCCCGGGCTTCTACCTGTCCGCGGGCGGTTACCGTGACGAGCCCACCAGCGACCACGGGTACGGCGAGGCCGTGGACTACATGATGGCCGAGTTGGGCGCGACGCCGACGCCGGACATGCACGCCACCGCCATCCAGGTGATCGACTGGCTCATCCAGAACCACCAGGAGCTGAACGTCAAGGGGATCATCTACGATTACCACATCTGGAATCCGGCGCGGGACGCGGTGGGACCCTGGGAGAGCGTGAGGAGGTCCGCCGGGTACCGGGGAAGTCCGACGCAGGACCACGTGGACCACATCCACCTGTCCGCCGGGCCACCACCCTTCCGCTAGTCCTGTGGCCGGAAACGTTCGCCCGGGTCGGCTCATGAGTTCTCATCTCCCGTGATCTTGCTACCAGAAGCAAGGAAAGAGCTTTCCTTGCTTCTGGTAGCAAGATCACGGGGACAGGTCGAGCCGGTGAACCTTCTCGGTCACCGCACTAGGCCTGGGAACCACACCCGAGAACCCCCTCTGAGCAGGGGGTTCTCGGTTATCCACAGGTTCGGGATCGGGGCTTGCCGCGAAGACACGGGCCGCCGAACCTTGAGATATGACGCGAGAACACGTCGTACCTCACGGAAGCATCCCGCTCTTCCCCCGTCCTCACAGCACGCCTCCCCCGCCGCGGCCTCGTCACCCGGGGTGGCCCTCCGTGCCGTTGGGCACACCACCTCCCGACCGCGAGCTGCTGTCGGGCGTCCTGCGGCCGGTGTTGGCGGAGCTGTCGGGGGACGCGTTCGCCTTCGGTCGCACCGCCGCCTACCTGTGGGGCGTGGACCTGTATCCACGGGGCACCAGGGTGACCCGGACACGGCTGCACGTGGCGGTGCCGGCCGGGGTGGAGAAGGTGTCGCGGCACGCGGTGATCCCCCATCGCGAGCTGCTCGCCCCGGCCGATCGGGCCCTGCTGAGAGGGGTGCGGCTGACCACGCCGGCCCGCACCGCGCTGGACGTGGCCCACGGAGCCGAGAACCTGTACGACGCCACGGCGGCGCTGGATCGGTTCCTGGCCCTGGGACTGGTGGATCCGAAGGGGCTGGGTGCGGCGCTGTCGCGGCACCCACGCGGTGCGCGGCCCCGGCTACGGCGGGCGGTGTACCTCTCCGATCCGGGCGGTCGGTCCCCGGCGGAGAGTTGGACCCGGGTGATGGTGTGCGCATCGCGTCTGCCCCGGCCCAGGACCCAGTGTCCGGTGGAGACCGCGCAGGGGCTGTTCCACGCCGACCTGGGGTGGCCTGAGCACCGGGTGGCGGTGGAGTACGACAGCGCCGCCCACCATTCGGCCCGGCACGAGCGCGCCAGGGACCGCGTCCGCTACCGGGCGATGGCGGACGCGGGGTGGCTGGTGGTGTCGATCGGGGTGCACGACCTGCAACGTCGTCCGGCCCGGTTGATGCGTCGGCTGCGGGACGCACTGCTGGCGCGGGGTTGGAACCCGACCCGGGCCGAACGCGAGCGGATCCGCTGGGCCATTCGCCGGTTGGAGACCCGCCCGCCCCGGCCGGTCGGGGAGGTGGGCGCGTGAACCGGAGTCCGCACCACCGGGACGCGAAGGCACACGACCACCGCCCACCACACCCGGACCAGGGCGCGGGGGTGGTGGAGTACGCCGCGCTCCTGACCCTCATCGCGTCGCTCGCGGCCACGCTCACCGTGATCGCACCACGGGTGGCCGAACCGTGGGGAACTGCCGCGGAGCGAGCCCTGGACCCGGGATCGACCACGACCGACCACGAAGGCACACCGTTCGGTGACGGGGACCCGGACCCGGTGGAGATCGCGGAGACGGTCCTGCGCTGTCTGCCCACCCCGGACCCGGTGGGGAGGGTGGACTGCGCGCTCGCCCTGTTGGGGCTGTTGGACTCGGACCTGTTGGAGGCCACGCTGTTGCGACTCACCCCCGAGGAACTCCACGACCTGTTCGCCGGGGGCGGGTTCGACTCGACCGTGGCGGCGCGCACGGCGGTGCGGCTGGTGTGGGAACACGGCTCGCGACGCCTGCTGCGGGCGCTGGCGGAAACGGAGACCTTCGGCTTCCTCCAGGGGTACCTGGAGTCCCCTGAGATCCAGTACACCCTCCGTTTCGTCGGTGTCGGAAGGGATTATGTGCGGGTCGTGCTCGAACGGAGCGGTGAGTGACCGCGTCGTACTCCCCGTAGGCGGTACACCCCCACTTCGAACCGCAGAAACGAGGCGTTGTCAGTGTCGACATCGATGCCTTTCACCGACCCGGCGGACCAGGCTCCGACGCAGAGCCCGGACTGGCCGATGACCCTGCTCGTGGTCGCGGTCTGTCTCACGGTCATCGCGAGTGGTTGGGGGGTGTCCCGGCTGGTCCTCAACGGCGGTTCACAGGGGGTGTCCACCCCGGTGGAGGACCCGAGTCCACAGACCCATCCACCCGAGGAGCGGAGCGGGGAAGCCGACCCCGCGGACGCGGAGGCCGTCCTGGAGATGGCCGCGGAGGAGCTGAGATCCTCGCCCTCGGTACAGGTGAGCTACGCCCAGTACTCGCAGGGCACGGAGGCGGGCCGGGGTTGGGCGCGCGCGGGCGAGGACCTCGACGTCGAGTTCGAGCACTACCACCGGACCGGGGAGGGCGTGGAGGTGTTCCGGTACGAGCTGGCCGACGCGGGCCACCTGATGACCGCGGAGAAGGGCCTGGACGGGCTCACCCTGCTGGACCCTCCCACGGAGGCGGACCTGCGGTTGTGTTCGGTGGATTTCCTCCTGGCCACCATGGACGCGCTGGTGGAGTCCGCCGTGGGACTGGAACTGGTGGAGATCGAGGAGGTTCGTCTGCCAACGGGCCCGGAGGGGGTCCCGGCGAGCACGCACACCGCGCACCGGTACTCGGGGAACTTCCCCGCCTCGATGGGCGGCTACGACAGCGACACCGGCCGCAACACGCTGACGCCTCTACCGAACGCCGAGTTCGACCTGTGGGTCGACGAGGAAGGTCATCCCCGCCGGCTCAGCTACGAGACGGCCGACGGGGACGGGGAGACCTACGACTACCACGCGGTGACCGAATGAACGGTCGACCGGCTCAGAGCGCTCCGGCTCGCGCGGTGACCAGGTCGGGGACGCTGACGGTGTCGTCGAGTTCGTAGGCGTAGGGCGGGTCGGGGACCTCGCCGCGCAACTCGGGCTGTTCGGAGTCGACCAGCAGGTTGTCGCGGGTGACGACGTCGCCGGGTTCGTCGTCCTCGCTGGAGACCGACAGTGGGGTGCGTTCGAAGTAGTTGCCCTCGACCAGCACCTTGGAGCCCTGGGCAGAGCTGACCCCGTACTCGGGGTTGTCCCGGAAGTAGTTGTTGAACACGTGGACGTGCTCGGCGTTGCGGGCGCGCGGGTGCCGGGAGGTGGTGCCGTCGAAGAAGTTGTGGTGGACCGACACCCGCAGCGCGCCGGTGTCGTCTTCGGCGGAGCCGATGGTGACGGCGGCCTCGGCCTCGACGAAGTGGTTCCAGGACAGGGTGACGTGGTCGGCGCCGTCGGTCACCATGACGAGGGCGGCGTCGCCTTCACCGGTGAAGGTGGAGCCGTCCACCCACACGTGGTGGGCGTCGCCGTGGACGGCGATGGCGGTGCCGTCCACGTCCATGCCGACGTTGGCCACGATGACGTTCGTGGAGCCGTCGACGTCCAGTCGGCCATTGGTCAGTTCGGCGCCCTCGCCCACCCCCAGGACGGTCTTGTCGGAGCCGACCGCGATGGTGCCGTCGAGGTCGATGTCGCCCTCGACCTCCACCACGAGGGGTTCGTCGGAGGAGAGGTGTTCGGCGAGGTCGTCGGCGTCGGTGGCGGTGACGGTCTCCCCTTCGGCGCCACCGGTCACCCCGGGATGTTCGGCGTCCTGGCCCTCGGCGCCCTCCTCGGTCTCCTCGGCCTCCTCGGCCTCCGCACCGTCCCCGCCGCCTTCGCCGTCATCGGCGTCTTGGCCGTCTTGTCCGTCCTGGCCGTCCTGGCCGGGTACCGCCTCCACCGTTCCGGGCTCGGCCGCCCAACCCACCGGGGCGCCGTAGGGCCGTTCCTCCTCTGGCTCCTGCGGCGGTGGACTGCTCTCGTCGGCGTCCTCCGGGTCCGGATTCACCGCCGCGCCGGTGGGCGTCTCGGTGTTCTCGGCGGTTTCCTCGGAACGGGAGCAGGAGACCAGGGCCGCACACAGCAGGACCGCGAGACAGGACGCGGCGAGGGGGTGGATTCGCATCTGGAACTTTCCAACGAGCGGGGAGGGAGGGGGTCGAATCGTACCGATTCTCTCAGGCCCGGGGAGAGCGTGGGCAAGGCGGTCCCCGGCCGCGCACGAGCGAGGGCGCCGCCCCCTTGTTCGGGGGACGACGCCCTTTCGGTGGTGTTCGGGGCCGCCGGGACGCTCACCGCGCCCGGAGGTCGGAGGCGACCGTGGAGGTTACTCCGCGGCCCAGCCGATGTCCTCGTACACGAAGTCGGCGGCCAGACCGAACTCACCGAAGTTGTGCAGGTCGTCCTTCATGACCCAGAAACCGGGACGCTCGAACAGCGGGATGGTCAGGACCTCTTCCCACAGCAGGGCGTCGATCTCGTTGGCGATCCGGGCGTACTCGTCCGGGTCGGTCTCCACCGCCATCTCGTCGAACAGCTCGTCGACCTCCGGGACGGAGTAACGGCTGACGTTGGCGCCCCAGTTCTCGCCCTCCTCGTCCACGGGCATGCCGTAGTTGCCCTTGGAGTCGGAGGAGAAGGGGGAGGTGCCGGTGTAGACGAAGGTGGCCAACTCGTAGTTGCCGGGGGTCACGTACTCGGAGAAGAGCGCGTTGGCCGGCACCTGCTGGACGTCGACCTCGATGCCCACCTCGGCGAGCATCTGCTGGGTCATCTCGCCCTCGTCGACGGCCAGGTCCATGCCCTCGGAGGCCACGTAGGCCAGGGTCAGGCTGTCGCCGTCCTCGTTGGTGCGGACCTCCTCACCGTCCTCCAGGGTCCAGCCGGCCTCGTCCAGGAGCTCGGCGGCGCGGTCGAGGTCACGCTCGCCCAGGTCACCGCTGTTGTCCTGGTAACCGTTCTGGCTGGAGCGCAGGAGGCGGTTGACCTCACCGGTGATCGGCCAGTCCACGGCGCCGAGGGCGACCTCGGCCATGGTGTCGCGGTCCATGGCCAGGGCGACGGCCTGTCGGACCTTCTTGTCCTCCAGGCGCGGGCTGGAGCCGTTCAGCGCGGTGAAGCGGTGCCCGTGGTTGACGGCGCGGGTGAAGTAGGCACCCTCGCTCTCCATGTCCTTCACGCGCTCGTAGCCGGCGGCGTCGTAGCCGAGGTAGAAGGCGTCGACCTCACCGTTGGCGAAGGCACCGGACTGGGCGTTGGTGTCCAGGCCCGCGAAGATGATGCGGTCGAGCTTGGCCTCGTCGCCCCACCAGTCCTCGTTCTTGTGAACGGTGATGCGGGAGGCGACGTCGTCGAACTCCACGTCACCGAACGGACCTGCGGTGACGGGGATGTCCTTGTCGTAGCCCTCCAGGAAGAGTTCCTCGTCCTCCATGTACTCCTTGGGGTACAGGGGGGAGAACAGGGTGGGCCAGTCGCCGAAGGGCTCGCTCCACTTGATGGTGAAGGAGTACTCGTCCTCACCCTCGACGATCTCGTCGATCCGCTCGTAGCCGGTGCTGGAGAGGATCTCGAACTCGCTGCCGCGCTCACCCTTCATGGTGGTGGCGAGGGCTTCGTAGTCCTCCCAGGTGATGGGCTCACCGTCGGACCACACCGCGTCGGGGTTGAGCACGAAGTCGGTCTCCAGACCGTCGTCGCTCACCTCGTAGTCGAGGACGTAGTTCTCGTTGGCGGCGAACCCGCCCTCGGCGTCGAAGCGCATCGGGGACGGCATGACCGCCGCCATGACACGACGCACGTCGCCCTTGTTGCCCTGGACGTGGTGCATGTTGTGCTGCTCTTCGTACTCGCTCAGGGCCCAGATGAAGTCACCTCCGTCCTTGAGGTCGTCGCGGTCCGCGGGGTTGAGGTCGTCGGCCGGCAGGGACGCCTGCTCTGCCTGGGCGTCGCCCTCGTCTTGGCCGTCGTCGCTCGCGCAGGCACTGGCCAACAGCACCAGAGCGAAAGCGGGGGCGAGGTAACGCGCCTTCCCGATACGCATGGGGATTTCCCTCCTAGGGATGGTGTGACCGGTGCGCGGGGCGGCACCGGCCGTGCCTTCGAACCGTGGATCAGACAAGGTCGCTACGCCGTTCCGCGAAGTGGCAGGCGGATCCCTGGTCCCCACCGTTGGTGGGACGGATCGTCGGTTCGACGCTCATGCACTGCTCCTGGTCGGACTCCGAGAGAGTGATGAACTTCTGGCACCTCGTTCGGAAACTGCAACCCGAGGGCGGATTCGCGGGACTGGGGAGGTCCCCTTCCAGAACGATGTGCGTGCGTGCCCGTTCCCGTTCCGGGTCCGGAACGGGGATGGCGGACAGCAGGGCTTGGGTGTAGGGGTGACTGGGCCGGGTGTAGATCGACTTGGTGTCGCCGATCTCCACGATCTTGCCGAGGTACATGACCGCCACCCGGTCGGCGATGTGCCGGACCACGGACAGGTCGTGCGCCACGAACAGGTAGGCCAGACCGAGCTTGGCCTGGAGCTCCTCCAGCAGGTTGATCACACCCGCCTGGATGGACACGTCCAGTGCCGAGACCGGCTCGTCCAGGACCAGGAGCTTGGGTTCCAGGGCCAGGGCCCGGGCGATGCCGATGCGCTGACGCTGACCACCGGAGAACTCCGCGGGGAAGCGGGTGGCGTGCTCGATGTTCAGTCCGACGAGTCGGATGAGCTCGTAGACGCGCTCGGTGACCTCCCTCACCGGAACCTTGTGGGTGCGCAGCGGCTCGGCGATGATGTCGAAGACCGGCATACGCGGGTCCAGGGAGCTCATCGGGTCCTGGAACACGATCTGCATGTCGCGACGCAGCCCGAACCTCTCGCTTCGGGAGAGCGTGCCGACCTCACGGCCCATGACCTCGACGCCGCCGCGCTGTGGCCGGTCCAGGCTCATGACCTCCATGAGGGTGGAGGACTTGCCACAACCGGACTCCCCGACCAGGGCGAGGGTCTCCCCCTCCCGGATGTCGAAGTCGATACCGTCCACGGCGTACACCGTGCCGACGCGACGCTTGAAGACCGCGCCCTTCATCAGGGGGTGGTGCTTGATCAGGTCCTGGACCCGCAGCACCTCGGCGAGGTCCTCCCGGTCGCCCGTGGCGCGCACCGGCTCGGGGATCTCCGGCACCGGGTAGATGTCCTGGGCGGTCCACCCGCCGGCCTCGATCTCGGCGGATCGGACGCACGCCACACGCTGGGCGTCGGTGTCCTCGTCCTGGTCCACGTCGGTGTCGGAGGCGCGCGAGCCGATGGTGAGCAGCTCGGGCTCGGCCTCATCGCACTCGGGCCGGGCGATGGGGCAACGCGGAGCGAAGGGGCACCCCGGGGGCAGGTCGGACAGCGACGGCGGATTGCCCTTGATCGGCACCAGCGCGCCCTGGTCCTCCAGGTCCATCCGGGGGACCGCGCCGAGCAGGCCCATGGTGTAGGGCATGCGGCTGCCGTAGTAGATCTCGTCGACGCTGCCGATCTCCACGGGACGGCCCGCGTACATGACCAACAGTCGGTCCACGAACCCGGCGACGACGCCGAGGTCGTGCGTGATCATGACGATCGCGGCCCCGGTCTCGCGCTGGGCGGTACGGAGCAGGTCCAGGATCTGCGCCTGGATGGTGACGTCCAGGGCCGTGGTGGGCTCGTCGCAGATGATGACGTCGGGGTCGTTGGCCATGGCCATGGCGATCATGACGCGCTGGCGCATGCCGCCGGAGAACTCGTGCGGGAACGAGCGGTACCGCGCCTCGGGGTTGGGGATGCCCACGAGGGTCAGGAGTTCCACCGCGCGGTTCCGGGCCCTGGCCTTGCCAGCCTTGGGGTTGTGCACCAGGAAGGCCTCTGCCAGCTGGTCGCCCACGGTGTACACGGGTGTCAGGCCCGACAACGGGTCCTGGAAGACCATCGAGATGACCTTGCCGCGTTTGCGGGCCATCTCCCTGTCGTTCTTGCCGAGGAGCTCCTCACCGTGCAGGCGCACGGAACCGGTGATCTCGGCGTGCTCGGGCAGCAGCCCCATCGCGGCCATGGAGGAGACGGACTTGCCGGACCCGGACTCGCCGACGATGCCCAGGACCTCACCGGAGTGGACGGCGTAGCTGACGCCGCGCACCGCCTTGACGTCGGGGTTGTTGTTCATCCCGGGGAAGGTGACGGTGAGGTCGCTGACCTCCAGGACCGGGGTGCGGGCCGTGTCGTCGTTGTTCGTGGACTCGTTCTCCACGATGGTCTCGGTGCTCATTGGTGTGTCTTCCCCCTAGGACCGACGCGACTTGGCGGCGGGGTCGAGGGCGTCGCGCAGCCCGTCCCCGATCATGTTCACGGCCAGGACCAGCAGCACCAGCAGCACCGTCGGGAAGATGAAGACCCAGGGCGCCGTGGTGGCGAACGAGGCGCCGTCGGCGATGACCACGCCCAGGCTGATGTCGGGCGACTGAACGCCCAGACCGAAGTAGCTCAGCGCGGTCTCGCCGATGATCGCGGCGCTGACCATGATGGTGGCGTCCGCGATGAGCAGCGACGACATGTTCGGCAGGATGTGCCGGAAGATGATCTTGTGCGAGGGGACGCCCATGAAGCGGGCGGCATGGATGTACTCGCGTTCACGGAGCGAGATGGTCAGTCCCCTGACCATCTTGGAGGTGACCATCCAGCTGAACGCCGCCAGGAGGATGACCAGGATGAGCCAACCTCCGTTGCCGACGAAGTGCCGGGACAGGATGGCGAGGATGACGAAGTTGGGCAGCACCAGGGCCAGGTCGGCGATCCAGGTGAGGGCCTTGTCGGTGAACCCGCCGAAGTAGCCGGCGAAGGCACCGATGACGGCCGCCATCGCGGTGGAGATCAGCGCGACCAGCAGGCCGATGAGCATCGACTTCTGCAGACCGGCCGTGGTCTGGGTGAAGATGTCCTGGCCGGTTCGGTTGGTGCCGAACCAGTGATCGGGTGAGATCCCCTCCAGGAGCGCGGTGTAGTCCCGCTCTCCCACTCCCCAAGCGCTGATCAGCGGCCCGAGGAAGGCGAACAGGGTCAGCAGCACCAGGATCACGATGCCGACGATGACGCGTCGGGTCTCGATGAGCTGGCGGGCGATGTCCTTGAACCGGTTGGGTGCCGGTGGCGCGGTGGGCACGTCCGGTGTCGTCTCGGTGACGGTGGTCATGGCGTGGTCTCCAACAAAGCTGCTGCGGGGGCACCCTTGTGGGGCGCGAGGAGGCTGGTCGGTTCGGGGTCGCGGGACATCGTCACACCCTCACCCGGGGGTCGAGCCAGGCGTAGAGGATGTCCGAGAGGAACGACGCCGCCATGATGGTGACGGCCATGAACCAGGAGACCGCGGCGACCACGTGCACGTCCTGGCGGGAGATGGAGTCGATGAGCCAGGCGCCCATGCCGTGCCAGCCGTAGATCTTCTCGGTGAAGGTCGAACCCGAGACCAGGGCGCCGAAGGTGAACGTGAAGTAGGTGATGGTGGGGATCAGCGCGGTGCGCAGGGCGTGCTTGAACAGCGCCCGGCGTCGCGTGAGTCCCTTGGCCATGGCGGTGCGCACGAAGTCCGACCCGAGGACGTCCAGCATCATGTTGCGCTGGTAGCGGGCGAAGGCGGCGAACAGGGCCAGTGCCAGCACCAGGGTCGGCAGGATCGCGTGGTGGATCCGATTGAGGAGCAGCTCCCACGCGTTTCCTTGGAAGCCCGCCGAGTACTCGCCGACGTACTTGAGGAAGGTGAAGCCGAGCCCGTCGTTGATCGCGACCGCGATGACCTGGATGACGATCGCGATGACGACGGTGGGGATCGACAGCACGAAGAAGGAGGCGCCGGTGGCGGCCTTGTCGAAGGCACGGTACTGACGCACGGCGGCGTAGGCGCCGATGGCGATGCCCAGCGCGCTGCCCAGGACGGTGGCGACGGTGATGAGCCGCAGGGTGACCCCGGCCTTCATCCACATCTGGGCGGAGACGTCGCCGCCCTGGATGTTCTTGCCGAAGTCACCGGTGACGACGCCCTTGAGCCAGGTGACGTATCGCTCGGCGAGCGGGGTCTGGTCGTTGAGGTTGAGGGTGTCCAGCTGGGCGTTGACGACCTCGGGCGCCGGTGGCGGCTGCATCTGTTCGAAGTACACGCGCGGCTGCAGGTTGGTGGCCGCGAGAAGGTACGCGAAACTCGTCGCCAGAAAAATCAGGACGACGTAGTTCAGCAGCCGCCTGGCCAGGAACTTGCCCAAAACTATCTCCGAACCTCACACCGAGCCCGGCGCTTGATCTGTGCTTGTGAGTCACCACCACTGGGAGTGATCCGGGTCGGGCAGGGGTTCGCTCGCGCTCCAACCGTAAGGACGGCTAAGCGTTCGCGGTCTCCCGACCCCACGAGGGTCACTCCCAGTGATCGAAGAAACACACTGACATCCGATTCACGTTCCGTAACCGGAATGTCAAGAGTCTGCGCGACGTCTAGACACTTGCCGGTAACCGACGCATCAAGAAAGGACAACGGTGGCGATTTGGACCGCAAGCACTTGGTGAAATGTCGAATTCTACACAGACAGCACCCAGGCGAACACACTTCGTCATTATATACATCCTGAACTGGGGAGACTTCACCCACCAGGGGGCAATTCGGTAAACGGCGTTTACAAAAACCGGGCTCTCCGCGACCCTCGCCCACGGAAACGTCGGCGCTCACGCCACACGCGGAACAAGGCCCACCGGAGCGACGTCGCTCCCCCGAAGACGAGGCCGAATATCACGCAGGGTCACGAGAACCGGCATCGGGGACCCCGAAGCCCGGCCGCCGAACACTCGAATATTTTCACCGTGTGTGACACGAGTTAACGCTCGCTAACGATGGAGGTTGACCCGGACTTGCGCAAGGGGATCGAAGGACCCCCTCCCACCTGCCGGGATACCAAGGACGTGGTCGACACCGGCGGTCGGGGACGTGGTACCAGCGGGGCCACCGAACCGGAACGCAGTACCCCCCACCAGGTACCGAACGCACACGCCGCGTCCCCGGCGACGGACAACCCCGTCCACGCCAGGGGACCCACCAGCGCGGCACCGTGTCGGCGTCGCCAGGAGGCCAGATGCGGCACGGTCAGCAACGCGCCCGCCACCAAGGCCCGACGACCCGCCCTTCGACCCGCGCCGGCCCCACCGCTCCGAGAGCGACCACGCGCCCAGGCCAACGCACCGCCCACGGCCACCCCCGCCGACACCGGCCACCAGGTCGTCCGCACCTCCCGCGCGAGCGCCCGCACCGTGTGCGCGGACTCCACCAACCCGGGACGCACCGCGTCCACCGGCGACAAGGCCACCCCCGAGCGCAGGGCCCCGGCCGTGGCCACAACCCCCGCGGCGGCCACGGTGAGCCCGATCAGGGGGTGTCCGGCCGCGGCCGGCGCCACGGCGGCCAGGGCGGTCGGGCAGACCCGCGGACCGGTCGCACGCAGGCCATGACGTCGGGCCAACGCGGCTCCGGCCGCCCCGAACTCCCAACGCGCGCGCAGGTAGGCGCCGAGTCCGGCGGTCATGGGCATCCGCACCCGGGAGCGGGGTTCGTACCGCACCGACCAGCCGCGCCCGGCCAGTGCCCAGACCAGGTCGGCCTCGGCGACCGCGCCCAGGGCCGGGTCCGACCGGGTGGGTTCGCGGCGCACCACCAGCGCACGGAACGGTTCCAAGGGGGTCGAGGCGAGCACCGGCCCGGGGTCCGTGCCACGGTCGGAGCCCGACGCCCGCAGGGCCGCGATGGTCATGCCCAGGTTCCCGTGGGGTTCCCGAGCGGCCAGGACACGCGGCACGACCGCCGCGACGTCGGGGTCGGCGAAGTGGCCGAGCGCGGCGCGGAGCCAACCGGGTCCGGGTTCGGAACCGATGTCCAGGAAGGCCACGAACTCGGCGTCGCAGGCCCACAGCCCGACCGTCCGGGCGGCGGCGCCCTCCGTGGGCCCCCGGACCACGCGCGCACCGTGTCGAAGGGCCACCTCTTCGGCCGCTCCGGTCACGCCGACCACGAGCACGCGCACGTGGGGGTGCTCGGCGTGGAGGAGGGTCAGGGTCGCGTCCAACGCGCCGGAGTCGATGTCGACGCCGTGCCCGACCAGGACGACCTGGGTGTCGGCTCCGGGTTCGGTGGGTTCGGGGCGTGGGTGGGCCAGTCCGGCGTCCACGAGGATCCGGGCCAGCACGCGTTCATGGTGATGGTCGGGCCGAGCCCCGCTGAGCCGGCGGATCACCGAGCTCACGCCCTCGGCCGGTAACCGCAGGGCGTGGGGTGGGGACCCACCGACGAGGACGTGGCCCTCGTCGGTGAACCGGACGGCGCGATCGATCTCGACACCGAGACCCATGGGCAGTGGTTCGGGGGTTGGCACGGCCATGACCCATACCTTGGCCCGTGATGATGGACACACGCAAGAGTGGACGAAGTGGCAAAATTCGACCCAGTGTCATCTAATTGTTATCTTGTTACGAGAGTCCGCCGGAGCGCCGTTCCCCGCTTCGATCCAACGGTCGAGGACCGTCCCGGACCACTTCATCCCCCCTTTATCCAGTTCAGGCAGGGTTACCCTGTCCGAACCAGGTCGACTGGGTTTCCAGGGAGGCACGGAGCGTATGCTGAGCGCGAGTAGGCCCTTCAGTGTCGTAGGGCACACCGAACACCGGACATGACCATCGCCCATGGGCTGCCCGCAGGCCCCACCACCACACGGCGTGAAGCCCCGCGGCTTCGCCGCCGACACATGTCGCCGCCCTCGTACCGCACTCCCGGCGATACCGAGACGCTTCCCTCCCTGACCCAGGGGGCTTCGCCCCGTGTGTCCACGCGCCGTGACCCACAAAGGGCATGGACGCTCCGAGGGCCAGGCTTCCCATCAGCCCTGCCCGCGCACACACATCCCCGGGGAGTGAACCCACATGTGTGAGACCGCCACCCCTCGTTCCGCGCCCTCGGACCACGACCACTCGACTTCGGCCCCTCTCCACCGTTCCCAACGCCCGGCGAGACCCATGGCAGAGTCCAGAAGCACCCAGAACGCCACCACCCGACAGGACGGCGGCGATCGACGCTCCGCCCGTACGGGGTCCATTCCCAGACCGGCCCGCAGACGCTTTCCCGGTCTGCCGAGCCAGATCTCCTACGCTCGCAGATTCGTGGCCAGGCAACTGGCCGAGTCACCGGAACTGACCACGGCGACGCTGTTGACCAGTGAGCTCGCCACCAACGCCATCAGGCACAGCGCTTCGGGGTGCGACACCGGCAAGTTCGAGGTGTGCGTGCGGCTGGCGCCGGGTTGGGCCCGCGTGGAGGTGCGCGACCTGGGCAGCACGACGGAAGCGCCCCTGCCCCAGCATCGGGACCCCTACGACACGGCCGAGCACGGCCGGGGGCTCGACCTGGTGGAGGCGCTCGCCAGCAAATGGGGCACCGAGCCACGACTTGACGGCCGAGGCCGCCAGGTGTGGTTCGAACTCGAATGGGACGGCGACGACCGTCCCTGTCCCTAGGGGTGTTCGGGCGCCCTAGGTCGGCAATGGGTTACGGGAGACACCTTGGCGCCCGAACGGTGGCCCCGTGGTCTCCGTGACGGTACCGAGGGCGTCGGGCACTCAGCCCTCCGAGCCGGAGGCGGGTTCGGTCGGGGCCGCGGGGGCGGCCGGGGCCGGGTTCGCGGTGGCGGGGTCGGTGGCGGGGAGCTTGAAGCGCTCGTACAGCTCGCGGGCGTAGTCCTTGGCCTCCTGCGAGGGCTCGTCTCCGAGCTCGTCGCGCAGCAGGTCTTCGAGGTTCTTCTTCGCGTCATCCATGGGGGGAAGCCTGCCTGGAGTGCGCGGATAGCACAAATCGACATACCGGTGACACAGAGGAAGCGTCCGAGATCCCCTGATTCACAGGGGTTTCCGGACTTTGGTCCACCCCCGCTTCCGGGCGTGTCGCGACGATGTCACCGCTACGGGCACGGACGACGAAGGGGGCGCCCCGCACGTGGTGTGCGGGACGCCCCCTTCTCGTCGGTCGCGCTCGGGTCAGCGACCGTGGCCGGAGTCCTCTGAGGAGGTCTCCTCAGGCACCCGGTCGGCCTCACCCGTGGCGGTGTCGACCCCCGCCTTGGCACGGGCCTTGGCGCGGCGACGCTCGTAGCGGGCCTGCCCCCTGGCCTCACGCTTCATCCGGCGCACCTCGACCAGCTGGTAGAGGACGGGCACCAGGATCAGGGTGAGCAGCGTCGAGGTGATCAGACCACCGATCACCACGAGGGCGACGGGTGCGGACACGAACGCTCCGCCACCGGCCAGGCCCGTGGCCATCGGGATGAGCGCGGCGATGGTGCCGACCGCGGTCATCAGGATGGGCCGCAGGCGGTGGCGCGAACCCTCGACGATGGCCTCGCCCAGTTCCATGCCCTTGTTGCGGTTCTGGTTGATCAGGTCCATCAACACGATGGCGTTGGTGATGACGATGCCGATGAGCATGAGCATGCCGATCAGGGCGGCGGCGCCGATCGGGGTTCCGGTCAGCCACAGCAGACCCAGCGAACCGGTGGCGGCGAACGGGACCGAGATCAGCAGCATGAGCGGCTGCATCAGGCTCTTGAACGTCGCGACCATGATCAGGTAACAGATGACGATCGCGGCGAGCAGGGCCAGACCCAGCTGGGCGAAGCCCTCGGTCTGGTCCTGGCTGACACCGCCCAGGTCGGCGGTGGCGCCGGAGGGCAGGCTGAGCCCGTCCAGGGCCTGGGTGATCTCGGCGCTGACCGCGCCCAGGTCGGAGGCGCTCGGGTTGGCCGACACCGTGGTGCTGGTGACACCGTCGATGCGGGTGAGCTCCGGCGGCTGCTGGACCTCGACGACCTCGGCCACGTCGGTGAGCTCGATCAGTTGCCCGGTGGGCGTGGCGATCGGCAGTTCTTCGAGCTCGGCCACGGTCTGCGGTGCGTCCTGGACCAGGACGACCACGTCGCGGCGGATGTCGTCGATGGTGGCGGTGCCGACGTTTTGACCGTTGAAGGCGGCGGCGACGGTCTGGCCGACCGCGGCCTCGCTCAGCCCCTGCTCGGCGGCCTCCTCACCGTCGACGTGCACCTCCAGGGAGGGCTGCGACTCGGAGACACCACTGGTGACGTCGTCGGCGCCGTCGATGGCGCGCAGCTCGTCCTCCACCAGCTCGGCGGCCTCGGCCAGGGTCGTCTGGTCCTCGGCGGTGACCCGCACCTCGATGCCGGAGCCGCCCATACCGCCCGTGGAGTCCAGGCGCGGTTCGTGCTCGGTGTCCAGGTCGGCGAAGGTGTCGCGCAGGACCTCGCGGTTGCGCAACTGGTCGGTGTCGGGGTCGGCGGTGATCGTGTAGTCGATCTGGTCGGCGGCCCCACCGCCCATCATCGGGTTGCCACCCACGTTGACCTGGTAGGTGTCGATCCAGGCCATTCCGGCGAGTGCTTCCTCGACCTTGGCGGCCTCGGCGTCGGCGGCCTCCAGGGAGGTGCCCGGTTCGAGCTCCTGGATGGCGGTGTAGCTGTTCTCCTCGGCCTGGCCGAGCCAGTCGGTCTCGGAGGTGGCGGCCAGGGCGACGGTGCCGACCAGGATCGCGACACTGGCCGCGAGGGTGACCGCGGTGGCGGTCTTGCGCTTGGTGGTGATCCAGCGGATGACCGGCAGGTAGGCGCGCTGCAGCGGGGTGTGCATCTCGCGCTCGTGCGCCTTGCGCTCGATCTCCTCGCTCGGGACGTCCCCGACCTCGGCGGGCCGCAGGAACCAGTAGCACAGCACCGGCGTGATGGTCAGCGCGACCAGGAGCGAACCGGCCAAAGCCAGGCTGCTGGTGACCGCGAACGGCATGAAGATCTCGCCGACCATGCCGCCGACGAAGGCCAGGGGCAGGAACACGGCGATGGTGGCGAAGGAGGAGGAGGCCACGGCCGTGGCGACCTCGCGGACGCCGTCCTTGACGGCCGACATCCGTTCCTTGCCGTAGTCCATGTGTCTACGGATGTTCTCCAGGACGACGATGGAGTCGTCCACCACCCGGCCGATCGCGATGGTGATCGCGGCCAGGGTGAGCATGTTCAGGGTGAAGCCGAAGGCCTGCATGCCGACGAAGGCCGCCAGGACCGACACCGGAATGGACACCGCCACCACCAGGGTGGAGCGGATGGACAGCATGAAGACCAGGATCACGATGACCGAGGCGACGAGACCGTAACCGCCGGCCTCGAACATGTCGGTGATCGAGTCGTTGATGAAGGGTGCCTGGTCGAAGACGACGGCGAGTTCGACGTCGTCACCGAGAAGGTCGGACTGCTCATCGAGCACGTTCTGGACGCCGTCGGAGACCTCGACGGTGTTGCCGTCGGGGGTCGCCATGACCATGAGGGCGATGCTGGGGTTGCCGTCGAGTCGAGCGATGGAGGAGGCATCCTCGGTGACCATCTCGACGTCGGCGACCTCGGAGAGCCGCACCGCGGAGGGTGCCGCGGCCGGCGGGGCGCCGGGAATCGCGGCCGACTCGTCGGCGGCGCCCGCGGAGGGCTGCACCCACAGGTCCTCGATCGCTTCGAGGTCGGTGTGCTGGTCGCCGGTGGTGACGCTGAGGCTGCGACCGTCCTCGTCGATGGAGCCGCCGGCCATGAGCAGGCCGCTGGACTCCAGCGCGTTGGACAGGTCCTGGACGCTCACGCCCGCGTCGACGAGTTCGTCCTCGTCGGGGGTGATCTCGACGCGCTCCTCCGGCAGACCGGTCAGGTCGGCCGAACGGACGCCGGGCACCGACTCCAGTTCGGGGATGAGCACGTTCTCGATGGTGGACGCCATCGCCTGCTCGTCGCCGTTGTCGGAGGCGGCGGCCAACAGCATCACCGGCATCATGTCCATGCTCATGGACATGACTGAGGGATCGACGTCCTCGGGGAGCATGCCGGCGATCTGGTCGACGGCGACCTGGGCCTCGCGGACCAGTGCGTCCTGGTCGCGGCCGTAGTCGAACTCCGCCATGATCTGCGCCGAACCGGTGCTGGAGGTGGAGGTGATCGTGTCGATGCCCTCCACGCCCTGCAGCGCCTGTTCGAGGGGTTCGGTGACCTGTCCTTCGACGACCTGGGGGGTCGCGCCCTGGTACTGGGCGGAGACCATCACCATCGGCAGGGTCATCTCGGGGAAGAGTTCGCGCTTGGCCGAGAGCGCGGCGAAGGTGCCGAAGAGCAGCACGGCCAGCGTGATGAGGAGGACCAGCGCCCGGTTGCCGAGCGATATGACCGAAAGGCGGTTCACGCGCGCATCCCTTCCGCGTGGGGGGCGGTGGGTCCGTCCGGGTACCGCTCGCCGTGTGCCGTGATGGCCGGTCTGGACATGAGAGGTGCTCGCTCCTAGCTCGCCGGGTGATGGGACGGTTCCCGGACCGGGGGTGCGCCCGTTCGTGGTCGAACGGGCGACCTTGGGCACGGGCCGATCCGCGAGTCGTGTGATGGGGGATGCGGGTGTTCGTTTCGTCCGGGGCGGGACGCCCGCTCGGGTAGACCCGTCGTCGGGCCCCGCATCCGCCGGGCGCACGCTCACCTTACGTCGCGTTATATCGGAAGTTGCGCCGACTCCGGAGAGTTCAGGGAACTATCAGGGAGATGTCAGTCTTCCGTCAGGGTCGGTATCGACCAAAGTTAGGGACACTCGCCGGGTGAGGGGGACCCACTGGCCCGAAGTGGATCTTCACGCCGACAGGGGCGACTGCCGAAGGTGTAACGGACATCACGATGACCGATTCCGGTCATCCGGAAGCGAGCACGGGGGGTACACGCGATGCGCACCCGTACGCATGCGTCGGGTGAGCGGCGACGGCGCGGCGGGGTGGTTCAGACGGCTCGGGGCTGTTCCTCTGAGGGGGCGAGCGTCTCGTGGGGCTGGGTGGTGCCCCAGACCACGTGGAGGAGGTCGTCCAGGGCATGGACGAGGGATTCGTCGACCAGTTCGTAGCTGACCTGCCGACCCTGGGCGTGCGTGCGCACGAGTCCGCAGTCGCGCAGGCAGGCCAGGTGGTTCGAGACGTTCTGCCGGGTGAGCCCGAGCCGGTCGGCGAGCCCGGCCGGGTAGTCGGGCCCCTCCAGGAGGGCCAACAGCAGACGGCACCGGGTGGGATCGGACAGTGCGCGTCCGAGGCGCTGGATCGCGGAGAGGCGTTGCTCTGAGGTCAACATGAAAACCATTGTACATTTTTTGCTGTATAGACAGTGCAGGCTGTATAAACAGTCTTGAGTGTACTAATGGATCTGAGGACGGGGGAACGATGGGCGTGGGACACGACCACGGGCCGATCACGGCCGGGGCCGCCAACAAGCGCAGGCTCGCCGTGGTTCTGGTACTGATGCTCACCGTGGCGGTGGTCCAGGTCACCGGGGCCGCGTTCAGCGGCAGTCTCGCCCTGCTCGCCGACGCCGGACACACCGTCACCGACTCCTTCGGGGTGGCCTTGGCACTGGTGGCCGTGTGGATCGCCGGTCGGCCGGCCACGGGCAGGCGCACCTTCGGACTCCAACGCGCCGAGATCCTCGCCGCGGCCGTCAACGCGATCGTGCTGTTCGTCCTGTGCGGGTTCATCGTGCTGGAGGCGGTCGACCGGTTCCGCGAACCCGCCCAGGTGTCCGGGCTCGGCATGATCGTGGTCGCCGGGTTCGGCCTGGTGATGAACATCGTGGCGATGTTCGTGCTGAGGTCGGGCGCGAAGGAGAGCCTCAACGTCAAGGGCGCCTACCTGGAGGTGATGAGTGACGCGCTCGCCTCCGTGGGCGTGATCATCGGCGGTCTCATCGTGCTCTTCACCGGGTGGCAGCAGGCCGACACCCTGGTCTCGCTCGCCATCGCCGCGATCATCGTGCCCCGCGCGTGGTCGCTGCTGAAGGAGGCCGTGCACATCCTGCTGGAGGCCGCGCCCAAGGGCATGGACCTGGCCGACCTTCGCTCGCACCTGATGGGGCACCCCGCCGTCATCGACGTGCACGACCTGCACGTGTGGACCATCACCTCCGGGGTCCCGGTGATGTCCGCGCACGTGGTGGTGGCCGAGGAGGACCTGCACGACACCGGACGGATGCTCGACGAACTGCACGAGTGTCTGAGCGGACACTTCGACGTGGACCATTCGACACTGCAACTGGAGCCGCCGGGCCACGCCGACCACGAGGGCGCCCGCCACGACTGAACCCCGCCACCACCGATGACACCGTTCACCTTCTCGTCTCGCGCCACTTCCACGTACCACCTCGCCCCTGGCCCGTGGCACCATCGGACGGGTTCACGAATGAGAAGGTAGAAGCAGCGGTGGGTCGAAAAGACGGTATGAGTAAGGTCGCTCCATGAGCAGGAAGAACCCGGGCTCCGTGCGACTTTGGTGGAGACGTCTTCCCTGGACGATACGTAGACACAGTTCGGGTATCGCCACCCAGGCGCCCGAGGTCACCCATCGGGAGATCGGCGCTTGGCGCAAGCCCGCCAGGGCCTTCCTCACCATGTTCCTGTCGGTGAACCTGGTGGGCACGTTCCTGCTCATGCTCCCCTTCACCACCACGGACGGCCAAGGGCTGGACCTGGTCCCGGCGTTGTTCACCTCCACCACCTCCCTGGCCGTGTGCGGCCTGAGCGTGATCTCCATCGGTCAGGACCTGAGTACCTACGGTCAAGTGATCGTCATGCTGCTGATGCAGGTCGGCGGGATGGGCATCATGACCTTGGCGGCCCTGCTCGGAAGCGCCCTGGCCCACCGCTTCGGCCTGCGCATGCGCCTGAACGTGCAAGCGGAGACCCGAAGCCTGGAGGTCGGCGAGGTCTCCGGAGTGGTACGCCGTGTCGTCGTCATCTTCTTGGTGGTACAGAGCACGATCTTCGTTCTCATCACTCCTCGTCTGTGGCTCGGCTACGGCATGACCTGGTGGGAGGCGGCCTACTCCGGGCTCTTCCACTCGGTCTCGTCGTTCAACAACGCCGGGCTTTCCCTGTACGACGACAGCATGACCCGGTTCTCCGGCGACGCCATGATCCTCCTGCCCATCAGTGCGGCCGTGATTTTGGGAGGCATCGGTTTCCCGGTGATCCTCGAGGTATGGCGGAGTCTGCGAAAGGGCGACCGCTGGTCCCTGCACACCAAACTCACGATCACCACGAGCCTCGTGCTCCTGCTGGGCGGCACCCTCCTCATCACTCTCATGGAGTGGAACAACCCGCTCACGTTGGGCGAGCTTCATTGGACGGCCAGGCTCACCGACGGTGTGTTCCACGGCGTGATGCCGCGCAGTGGTGGACTCAACGTCGTCCCCGTGAGCGAGATGACGGACTCCAGTTTGCTGTTCACTATCATGTTGATGTTCGTTGGCGGCGGCAGCGCCGGAACCGCCGGAGGCATCAAGGTGGCGACCTTGGCCGTCCTCTTCCTCGTCGTACTGTCCGAGGTCCGCGGACACACCCGGGTGCACACCTTCGACCGTGCCCTTCCCCCGGACGTGATCCGTCAGGCTCTGAGCCTGGTCTTCCTTTCAGCCACCCTCGTGGCGTTCAGCATCCTGCTCGTGCTGCGCACGACCACGTTCGAGTTCCTCCACGTCCTGTTCGAGATGGTCTCCGCGTTCGGCGTTGTCGGATTGTCCACCGGAATCACCCCGGACCTTCCGGCATGGACCCAGGTGCTGTTGACCGTGCTCATGGTCGCCGGGCGCATCGGTCCCATCACGTTCGTAGCGGCACTCGCGTTCCGTGACCGACACCGTCACTACACCTTCGCCGAGGCCAGGCCCATCATCGGCTGAGACAGCACACCGCGCAGTCCAACCCACGCAAGGAGGGGTCTTGCCCCAGATCGACCGACGCAACGATGACAAGCGCATCCTCATCATCGGCCTGGGCCGATTCGGTAGTTCACTGGCCCTGGAACTGGTCCGGCGCGGTTGGGAGGTCCTGGGTATGGACTCCAACCCGCGCCTGGTCCAGTCCTACGCCGACGTGCTCACCCACACCGTGATCGCGGACTCCACCGACGAAGACGCCCTACGCCAGGTGGGGGCCCACCAGTTCAACCTGGCGGTCGTGGCCATCGGCTCCCATCTGGAGGAGAGCATCCTGACCGCTTCGCTCCTGGTGGACCTGGGAGTGAAGAGCATCTGGGCGAAGGCGACCAGCCGTAGGCACAGTCGGATCCTGGAACAGGTCGGCGCGCACCACGTGGTACTGCCCGAACATGACATCGGCGAGCGAGTCGCGCACCTGGTCTCGGGCCGGATGCTGGACTACGTCGAACTGGAGGAGGGGTTCGCATTGGGCAAGACCAAGGCACCCAAGGAGATGTTCGGCAAGACCCTGCGAGAGACCCAGGTTCGGCAACGGTTCGGCATCACCGTGGTTTCGGTGAAGCGGGTGGGGGCCTCCTTCACCTACGCCACCCAGGACACCGTGTTGCACAAGGGAGATCTGATCGTGGTGGCCGGCAGGACCGACGACGTGGAACGGTTCGCCGAGAGTCAACGTCCCTGAACCCTCCCGGAGGACCGGACCGTGATCGAGGCGCCAAAGCGGACAAATTGACAACCGTTTTCATTTTCCCGAAAATGGTCCCATGAGAACCAGGACCTCCGTGCGCACCGCCGCCCTCGGCGCCGCCCTCGCCATGATCATCACCGGCTGTGGAAGTGAGGGCGGTGACACCGGTGGCGACGGGGTCTCCCCCGCCGACGCCGACCTCACCGTCGTCACGGGGGTCTACCCGCTCGAATGGCTGGCCCAGGAGATCGGTGGGGACACCACCGCCGTCGTCCAGCTGACCGAACCCGGCGCCGAACCGCACGACCTGGAGCTCACCGGCCGCCAGATCGCCGAGGTCAGCGAGGCCGACATCGTGTTCCACGTGGGCGGCCTCCAACCCGCCGTGGACGAGGCCGTCGCCCAGGAGGGCGAGGACGCCTCTCTCGACGTCGCCGACCTCGTATCGCTGCGCCCCGCCGACGGTGGCGAGGACGACGACCACGGTCACGACCATGACCATGAGGGCGAGGACGGGCACGACCACGAGGACGGGCACGACCACGAGGGCGAGGACGGGCACGACCACGGCGAGCACGACCCCCACTTCTGGCTGGACGTGGACCTGATGGCCCAGACCGCCGAGGCGTTGGCCGAACGCATGGGAGAGGCGAACCCCGAGGGCGCCGACACCTACCGGCAGGAGGCCGAGCGGGTCGCCGACGAATTGGCCGCCATCGGCGATGAGTACGAGGAGGGGCTGTCCTCCTGCGAGCACCGTGAGGTCGTGGTCGGACACACCGCCTTCAGCTACCTGACCGACCGGTACGACCTGGAGCAGATCGGCGTCAGCGGGGTCGACCCGGACAGCGAGCCCTCCCCCGCGCAGATCGCCGACATCGCCGACATCGTCAACGAGCGCGACATCTCCACGATCTTCACCGAACCGCTCATGCCCGCCGAGACCGCGGACACCATCGCGGCCGAGACCGACGCTCAGGTGGAGGTGCTCGACCCCCTGGAAGGCGTGACCGATCAGTCGCCCGGCGACGACTACCCCTCGATCATGCGCGGGAACCTGGAAGCGCTGACCACGGCGCTCTCCTGCGAATAGCCACCGGCCCCGCAAGGCCCCGTCGATACTTCGGCGGGGCCTTCGCGCGTTACCGAGCGTTCATCCGCGTCACTTTCAGACCAAGGTCCCAAAGCAACTCACAGACTCCTGACCAGCAACGAAGCCATGATTGGGCGTCTTGCCGACGAGGACACGATTACATAGCGCTTACATCCGACCAAACCCACGGACAAGTGGCGAGCATCACGCTATGCTCGTGAGAGTGATGGTGCTGATGCACGTGCATTCGTTAATGCATTAGCACGCACGCATTCCCTCAGTCGAAGACGCAAGGAGCGACAGGAACATGACCGCACACAACGGCATCCGCGCGACCGACCTGACCGAGGCCTCCTGGCAGAAGGCCAAGCGCAGCAACTCACAGGGGGCCTGCGTCGAGATGGCGCGTCTCCACGACGGATCCATCGCGGTTCGCAACTCGCGCTTCCCCAGCGGTCCGGCCCTGGTCTACACGCAGGAGGAGATCGACTGCCTGATCCTGGGCGCCAAGGACGGCGACTTCGACAACCTGCTCGGTTAGGGCGGCCCGCTTCGCGCGGAACGGAGGGGCCCACCCGTATCTCGTGGCACGACGGTGCGACACACCGTGGGGCGGTGTACGTGCCGATCCGGTAAGCCACCCCCCTTGCTCTCTCCCGGGTCACCCGAGCTACGGGCTCCAGCGAGAAGAGGGGGCTCCGTCGCAGACGGAGCCTTCTCTTGCCCCACCCACCGGGGCGAAGAGGTTCTTCAGCAAAGGGTGTGGGGGCTGGAAGGGACTCAGGCCTCGTCGAGGTCCTTGAGCATGTCCTTGAGCATCGAGACCGTCTCGTCAGGGGTGGCGGCCGAGACGCTGAGCTTGGTCATCGCCTTGGTGTAGGCCTCGACCGTGGACCGCTTGTCCACGATGTCGCCGTCGGTCAGGTGCTCCAGGTACAGGACGTCGGACAGTTCGAAGTCGGAGAAGCGCAGCAGCGTGAAGGACCCGGCCTCGGCGGCGTGCGCACCCACCTCGAACGGGATGATCTGCAGGGTGATGTTGTCCCGGTTCTCACAGATGTCGATCAGGTGGCGCAGCTGACCGCACATGATCTCCTTGCCGCGCTCGCGGCCCCCGATGGGCCGACGTACCGCCGCCTCGTCGAGGATGATCCACATCTTCTTGCCGCTGTTGAGGTGTTCCTGTCTCTTGAGTCTGGCCTGGATGCGCTGCTCGGAGAGGGTGTCGGTGTCGACACCACCGGAGATGACCTCGCGGGCGTAGTCCTCGGTCTGCAACAACCCCGGCACGAACTGGGACTCGTAGACACGGATCTGGTCGGCCGCCTCCTCGAAGCCCACATAGCGGGTGAACCACTTGTGGAGGGCGTCGCCGTACTCCTTCCACCAACCCGGTTTGTTGGATTCGAGGGCCAGTTCCTTGAATTCCCTCAGGAGCTTACGGTCGGTGACCCCGTACATCTTGAGGAGGTCCTCGATATCCCGAGGCTTGAATCCGACCCGCCCCAGTTCCATACGGCTGATCTTGGAAGCGGAGGCTCGAATCCTCTCGCCCGCTTCCTCACGGGAGATGCCACGTAGTTGCCGGTACCGTCGAAGCTGCTCTCCCAGGAGCATGCGGCGCACGGTGGGGCCACTCCCCTGACGCAAATGAGCGATATCCACGTTCGCCGCCTCTCTTCTTTCTCCGAACAAGAGTATCGGTTCGCCCGGTCCCCTTTGTCGTGCGACCGGGACACTACACCTCCACGGTATCGACGGCGTCCCGTTCCACCCTCGCCCGCCCCTCCCCGGGGCGGCCCACCCGGCCGACGGCCCCGCCTCGCACGGCGGGACGCCCGGCAACGAGCCCCGAGTCATCGACTCACACGAATTGTGCCCAAACGAACTTTCCACCGGGCGGCGTGGGAATCACTCCCCACTCTCGCGCGAAAGCACTCACCAGGGCAAGCCCTCTGCCTCCCTCGACCCCGGAGATCGCTTCCCTTCTGCGCGGCAAGTGATCTCCACCGTCACGAACCGCGCAGATGAATTCACTACCGCTGCGCATGAGGGAGAGCTGAATACCCGATCGGCCCCGTTCGGTCAAGGCGATCGGGCCTCCATGACGTACCGCATTGGTGACCAATTCCGAAACGACGACCGAGACATCGCTCGACAAGTGCTCCATGCCCCATTCGAGGAGCAGGGCGTCGGAAATCTCCCTGGCCGCGCCGACCGTCCGTGGGCGGGGCTCGAAAGTCCACGTGACGGCGTCGTGCCGATCACCGCACACCGGTGTGTTCCAGCGTGGGGACCCGTGGGTCAGGACCCTGAGCCACCATGCGTCGGCAGGCTCCGCCACCGCCTCCGCACACTCCATGCCCTTCAACTCCTCACTGACGCACCGCACCGCAGACCACAGAATGGGTGTGAAGCTCGTGCTGCTGCACGGGCCGAATGCACGTGCATCTCAGTCTTGGATGACATCGTAAGCCACGGCCCGATCACGCGCAGGCAAACGGCGGCACCAACCGAAAAGCTTTGCGGCGGCGCAGGTCAACACCATTACGGACGACTGAAGAAGTCATGGAACGCCGGTTTCCCGCAGAACTGAAAGGCGTACCCGGGTACGTACCGACCAGTAGGCATGCGGATATGATTCCTCCGCGCCCACCACGTGATCAATGGAGGTAACACCATGTCCCCAACGCCTCGTGTGGCGATCGTGACCGGCGCGGCCCGCGGCATCGGCGCCGGCACCGCCGAGCGCCTCGCCCGTGAAGGTCGCTCCGTCGCCGTTCTGGACCTGAAGGAGTCCGACGCCCAAGAGGTCGTGGACCGGATCACCGCCGACGGTGGCCAGGCCATCGCGGTGGGCTGCGACGTCTCCGACGCCGACCAGGTGACCGCCGCCGTCGACACCGTCGCCGAGCGGCTCGGCCCTCCCGCGATCCTGGTCAACAACGCCGGGGTGCTCCGCGACAACCTGCTGTTCAAGATGTCCCCCGACGACTGGGACACCGTCATGAACGTGCACCTGCGGGGTTCGTTCCTGATGAGCAAGGCCGCCCAGGCCCACATGACCGCCCAGAAGTGGGGCCGGATCGTGAACCTGTCCAGCTCCTCGGCGCTGGGCAACCGCGGCCAGGCCAACTACGCGGCGGCCAAGGCGGGGTTGCAGGGCTTCACCAAGACCCTCGCCATCGAGCTGGGCAAGTTCGGTGTCACCTGCAACGCGGTGGCCCCCGGTTTCATCGAGACCGCGATGACCCGCGCCACCGCCGAGCGGATCGGGATCAAGTACGACGACATGAAGGCCTTCAAGCAGGCCGAGATCCCCGTGCAACGCGTGGGCCTGCCGGAGGACATCGCCAACGCGGTGGCGTTCTTCACCGGTGAGGACGCGGGCTTCGTGTCCGGCCAGGTCCTCTACGTCGCCGGCGGCCCCCTGGACTGACCGCTGGGAGAACATGTGCCCCACCGGCGATGATGTCCGGTGGGGCACTGTCGTTTCGGACGAACACTCAGGCGGAGTGGCCGGCGCGCTCGGGGAAGGGGGTCGCCTCGGCGGCGGATTCGCCCGTGTTCTCCTGGGCGGCCAGCGGGTCCCAGTAGTCGCGGTACTCGATGATCTCCCCGTCGCGTGCGATCACGACCGCGATGTAGCGCATCCGGTAGTCACTTCCGGTCTCCTTGGCCACACCCTCCACTTCGAGCTCGGCGATGGCCACGTTCGGGTCGGTGGTGACGTGCACCGCGTTCCGGTGGACCGCCCGCACGTCCAAGTGGTCGGTGTAGTGGCGCAGGTACTCCCGCACCGCCGCGCGCCCCTCGAACCACCGGGGCGCGCCGGGTGGCGCGAACGGCAGCTCCATGGTCCCCTCCTCCGCCCACAGGTCGGCGAAACCGAGCATGTCCTTGGCCAGAATCAGCCTCAGGCCCTCGTCGATGAGGTCGGAGGCGTTCTTGAGCGGTGCGCCCATGACGCGACCACCTTTCCTTCCATTGGGACGATACGGTACCGTCCCGACGAACTCTAACGGAACGGTACCGTATCGTCCACACGTATGATGGCGACATGAACGACCACACCCGGCGCACACCCACCGGAGCCGCCGTCCTGCGTCCCCAAGTCACCTCGGCCATCGCCGAGGCCGTACTGGACGAACTCGCCGAGCGCGGATACGGGCGCCTGTCCATGGAGGGCGTGGCCAAGCGCGCCGGTACCGGCAAGAGTTCCCTGTACCGCCGCTGGCCCTCCAAACAAGAGATGGTGATCGCGGCACTGACCGAATTCAGCGTGCCGCCGGCCGAGATCACCGACACCGGATCCTTGGAGGGCGACCTGCGCGCCACGTTGGAAGCGGTGCGCGCCTGGCTCACCCATCCGCGTTTCGCGGCGATCCTGCCCGACCTGACCGCCGAGGCCGGACGCGACCCGAACCTGGCCCGGGCGATCGAGAGCGCGATCGGCGGACCACGCCGCGCGCTCGGGGAAGCCACCCTGCGTCGGGCCATCGAGCGCGGGGAACTCCCCGAGGACACCCATCTGCCCCTGGCCCTGGACCTGCTGGCCGCGCCCTTGTACTGGCGCTTGAACATACTCCGTGCCGAGGTCGATCCCGACTACCTGAACGCC
The DNA here is from genome assembly GCF_053615935.1 of Nocardiopsis sp. NPDC055879. NCBI lineage: Bacteria > Bacillati > Actinomycetota > Actinomycetes > Streptosporangiales > Nocardiopsidaceae > Nocardiopsis > Nocardiopsis sp. NPDC055879. The sequence goes on along the minus strand of NZ_JBSHCT010000001.1, from coordinate 443 downwards.
CTGGTCACATACCTCCTTCGGGCCCTGAACGCCCGCTGATGACGAGGGCCGGACCCGAACGCTCGCGCACCCACCGGCCGTGGTCGGCGGGTGCGCGAGCGTCGAGGGCAACGAGTTCTGTGTGCTCTCCTCCCTGGAGGAGTGACCGTTCCTCAGTAGAGCGTGGTGCCGACGGCGACGTGGTCGTCGTGGGCGCCGGGCCCCTCGATGGCCTCGACCACCTCGGTGACCAGGTCCTCCAGGAGGGTGATCCCGGTGGCGTAGTCGGTGTTGTGGTCCGACATCACCGCGATCAGGTACTCGTGCTCGGGCCCGGCCACGTAGCCGACGCTGTTCATGATCCACAGTCCCCCGTTGGACTCGCGTGGGGTCCACCCGTTCTTGAGTCCGACGGTGTCGCCGCCGGTGGCGACGGCCGACACACCCCACGCCTGGTCGGGACC